>NZ_JAJCHK010000069.1:0-4878 GCF_020554465.1 Enterocloster sp. 210928-DFI.2.20 | reverse complement strand
AGATTTTAAGCCTGCTGGCATAATCCCCGGATACCCTGTTAAAAACCATGGACACGCCATTGCTGGTCTTAAGCCGGTCAAAGGTAATCGTGATGGATGGTGGCTTGTCAAACACACCGTCCGGGCCGCTCAGCGCCGTACTGATATAGCCGTTCTGGCTGTCTGGGATTGTATCCGGGGTATTGACATAGGTCCCATCCAACCTTGCATACCGCGGCAGGCAGTAGGCGTATGGCGGCATGTCCTGCTCAAAACTGGTCAGGTCGTCCACGGATGAGTATGGCTGCTGTCCATTGGTCTCTACCCTTATGTCCCACTTCATCGCTTTACCGCCTCCTTTGTGGTTCCATGGCTGTGAAGTTTAATGACAGCCCATCCATGCCCCAGATGTTCTTCCCGTTCCGGATCCGCAGCTTATCCTTCCCCTGGCTGACATAAGCCTGGAAGGTCAATGTCTCCTGCCCATACGGGAAGGTCATTTCATGGCTCGCGTAGTTTGGGTCGGATATGATGCTGTAAAACGCATCATAGGATGCCAGGTCATTCATCCTTGGGTAGATTTTCATTGTGTAGTTGTAGAAAGTCCCTATGATGTCCCGGTCCATGGAGTAATCCAGAGTTCGCCCGGACTGCTCCGTATCCGTGACCGCAAAGCTGCGCTCCAGTGAGTCCTTCTCCACTTCCACGTTGTAAGCCTTGCCGTCCATTAAAAATACATTATCCATATCAACCTCCTCCTACAATTACCAGTCTTACGCCCTTGCGGGCTGCCTCTTTGTCCAGTTCCGGTTTCAACACACGGGCTAATGCTGCCAGGTTCCCAGTCAAGTTCAAGACAATCTGTATCGGCCGGTTCCCTTCCGCCTGCAGACGGCTTATCATCTCGTCCATTTTAGCCACCAGGTAGCCCAGTGTCTCTTCCTGGCCGTATCCTGCCGTGTTCCTCATGCTTGTGGACATCTCACCTGCCCTTGGCGGCACAACGGTTCCGCTGGCCATTCTGGGCAGATAGGATGCTGCGTTCGGGATGTTGATACTGATAGGCAGCTTCACCTCCACACCGTCAAACACATCCATGACACCATCTAACCACTTCTGGACTGTGCTTCGGGATGATGCCGCCATAGCACTAATGCCGTTATTAAATCCGCGCACCACATACTCCGCAATGCCGTAAAACTCCTTGGACGGCGAGTTGATATCAAACTCTTCCTCGGCCTCTTCCATGGCTTCTCTCGCCCACCTTTTAATGGCATCCTTTGCCATGTAAGCAAAGTCAGAGATACCATTGGCGAATCCCTCATTGATCCTCTTCGCCATATTATAAAATGCAGCGTACATGCCGCCGGTCCCCTGCGTATCACTGTCACCCCAGAACCATTCCTTCACATTCTTTGCCCAGGTCTCCATGGGTGACCGGGTTTCAGTATGGCTGTCATCAATCTTGGCATTGAATGCCTGGATAATGAGTTCCGCAAATTTTGTCCAGGACAGCTCATTCACACCCTGCACCTCATCCACGCCTACAAACCACTTTCGGACATTCTCCGCCCAGGTTTCCATGACGCTCTGGGATTGTGTATAGTTTTTATTAACAGTATTGTTGAAGCCCCTCATGATGCTGGTGGCCCACTTCTTGGACTCCGCGGAATCCCCGGAGCTGATGCCGAACTTATTAGAGAACCAGCTGGCCACACCGGATGCCCAGGACTGGACGACGCTCTGGGAAGCGGCCTGCTCGTTTGTCACGCCCTGATTGAATCCGGCCACGGTGTTGGATCCGACGCCGGCCAGTACGGTTGACGGACTGTGGATACCCAGGAGGCTCTTGATACCGTTCACGAACGGGTCTGTAATGTTAGCCTTTATAAAACCAACTGGGTTAGAAAAGAATTCCTTCACGCCTTCGCAGAAACCTTCCCAGAGGTATTGTCCCATCCCTGCCATGACCGTTGACGGGCTGTGGATACCAAAGCCTGCCTTCAAGCCATTGATAAATGGATCCACCACGTTGGTCTTAATCCAGGAGACTACTCCCTTAGCGGCATCCACGATTCCCTTAAGCATCCCAGCCCAAACATCACCGCCGCATTCCTCTATCTTTCCATTAAAATAATCCTTTGCCGCCGCGAACCCGTCCGCTATCAGGGTCCCAATGAACTTAGCCAGAGCCCCAAAAGCAACGCCCAGCGCAGAGTACAACAGCGTGTAAATCTTCCCTGCAAGGCCAATCCAGTCCACAGCCTCGATACAGTCAACAATGCCCTGCACAAAGGATGCCCAGTCTGTCTCCTGCACCACGGTAATCAAAAAGTCCAGGATTCCAATTACGAATGTGCTCAATGCCTCGCCTGCATCAGCCCACCGGAATGTCTGGAAGAACGTGCTGATACTGGTTGCGATATGCTCACCCATTTCGACCCACGGGAAATCTTTTGCGAACTGCAGCATTGCGTCAAAAACTGCGTTAAGCCCAGCCGCAAACAGATACCCTAGCTGCTCCCATTCAATTTTATTCGCAATCCCCACGATACAGTCAGACAGGGCAGTCCCGATGGCCCCCCAGTCTGTGCCAATGATGAATCCTAACAGACCGGATATCTGCGCCTGGAAATATGCGCCAATGGTTGCGCCTACAAGTCCCCACTCTACCGTATTGACCATCCCCATAAGGCCTTGAGACAACGCATTGCCCAGTGCGAACCACTCAATTTGGGTAAGAAGAAGATACAACGTATGCGCTATGGTATTAATGCCAGTGCCGAACATGACGCCGATAGAATACCAGTCAATCTTGGCCACCAGACTGTTGAACAGGGTCGTGAACGCTGTTACAAAAGCTGTTATCTGCGCACCTATATTGTCCCAACTGATAAACTCTGTGAAGCTTTGTACTGCCTCGTTAATCTTCTGACCTATCAGCTGGCCTATCCCTTCCCAGTCCCCGGCTGTAAACATTTCTTTCAGCTTATTTGCAAAATCACTGATTCCCTTGTCTATACCGACAGTCTCAAACATATCAGATGGGCTGGCCCCTCCGCCACCGCCTCCGGATGCATCCGCACCTTGCTGCTGTATCTGTACCAGATCATCGAATGGAGCCAGGGCTTTCTTTGCCTCTTTGCCGGCTGCACTCGCAGCGCCTCCCGTCTTTTTCAGACTGGCGGCATAATCCTCGTTAGCCTTTTTGGCCCGCACGAATGTACTCCCGCCCCCCAGCGCGGAAAAGAACTGGTTGATATAGCCCACTGCCGTTGCCAGAAGGTTAATCAAAGTATTAAGTACCGGAGCCACATAGGACAGAATGGGCGCGAACGCCGCCGCAAAACTATTTTTAAGGTAGGTCATGTTGGTCATCAGACCAGACATAGACTGGTTTGCACGGTCCGAATACTGCACCAGGTTCTGCATACCTTCCTTCACACCCTGTATGGCCGCCCTCATGGCCATGCGGATGAGCATGAGCTTGAACATATTAGACAGCTTTAGAATGCTCTTGCTGACGTTGTTTGATGATTTCCCTAGGCCTCTTAGACTGGATACTGCCTGTTTTGCCTTATTGGCCAGTCCACTGCCCAGAGCTTTTCCGAAATTGGTGACGGTATGGGTGGCAGATGAAAATGCGCTTTTGATTAGGCCCGAAAAAGCCGACGTGCGGTTTCCCGCTTTTTCAACTGATTGCCGGTATTCGTTAACCCGCGCGGTAAGCCTGGATATTTCTGCCTGGTTTGCGTCATATTCCGCATATCCCGTGGTGACCCCGGCTGCTTCAAGTACTTTTTGCCGCTCTTTTAGTTCTTTTAGTTTCTGCACAAGTTTAACAACTTTCTGGTTGCTGACTTCTGCATTTTCCCCGATTTCCTGTAATCGTTGGGATTCTACGGCTGCCCGGCCTTCCTCTGCAGCTAATTCCGCGAGGCGCTGCTTCTGCACATACAGCTTATTGTTCAGGCTGTCAAGGGATTCTGCTTTCTTCTGATATGCTGAGGTATCACTTCCTGCCGTGTATGCCTGTCCGGAGGATTCAATATCTGACATCTCCGCTTTATAGGCAGCGAGTGTGTTCCTGGCCTCGTCAATATCATATTGTAGATTTTTCCACCGGGACGAACGCTTGCTGACGCTCTGTTCAGTCATCTTCTGTTCTTGCGCCATGAGCTTATCAAGCCGCACCTGGGTTTTGGAAACAAGGTCCGAATATTGCTTATATTCTTCTGTTGGGATGTTTTCCCCACCCATCTGCTTCATTTCATCAGAGAGTTTAACGATTTGGCTTTCAGTATGGGCAATCTGGTTTTCAAGTTCGGTAAGCTTTATGGATTTCCCAAAAGCATCATTGATTCTTTTGCCGGCGGCTTCTGAGCTTTTAACGAGAGTCTTAACCGCACGGTCAAGGGTGCTGACCCCATCCTCAAAACCACCTGTATCTACCTTCGTGTCAAATTTCAGGCTTCCATCTGCCGCCATACCATCACCTCCTGCACAGGCATAAAAATAAGACGCCCATCCGGCATCCTAACCCAATAAGTTATTCCAATAATCAATCTCCGCCTGCTCCTCTTCGGTATACCGTTTCCGGATGTCGCAGAGTTTCTTGTTGTTGCGGTAAAACTCCTGTTCCCACTTTTCCAGCTTCTTTCCCTTGGCTTTCTTCTGACGGATTCCCAAGACTGCGGAAAATGTCCCTTCCTCAATCTCCATGAAATACCCTGAGAATGTCCACCAATGGATGTATGGGGCCGCCCTGGTCTCCGTACCTGCCACTTTGTTGATGGCGGGAAATAAGATGGGTTCATCCTGTTCCCAGTCCATCACCTTCCTGTCCGGCTTCTTATCGTCATCCTCCTGGCCGCAGTCCACAAACCACTTGGCCTGTAG
>NZ_JAJCHK010000068.1:0-5898 GCF_020554465.1 Enterocloster sp. 210928-DFI.2.20 | reverse complement strand
AGATTTTAAGCCTGCTGGCATAATCCCCGGATACCCTGTTAAAAACCATGGACACACCATTGCTGGTCTTAAGCCGGTCAAAGTTAATCGTGATGGATGGTGGCTTGTCAAACACACCGTCCTGCCTGCTTAGGGCCGTACTGATATACCCGTTCTGGCCACCAGGGATTATATCTGGGGTATTGGCATATGTTCCGTCCATCTTGGCGTATCTGGGCAGGCAATAAGCATAGGGCGGCATATTCTGCTCATAGCTTGTCAGGTCATCTACCGCTGAATACGGCTGCTGCCCGTTCGTTTCCACTCTTGCGTCCCATCTCAAACCTTACCGCCTCCTCTGTGGTTCCATGGCTGTGAAATTGAGGGACAGGCCATCCAATCCCCAAATATTTTTACCTCGCCTTATTCTAAGCTTATCCTTCCCCTGGGTGATATAGGCTTGGAAGGTCAATGTCTCCTGACCATAGGGGAAGGTCATCTCATGACTCGCATAATTCGGATCCGAAACGGCATCATAGAACGCATCATACGCTGCCAGGTCTTCCGTCTTAGGGTATACCTTCATCGTGTAGTTGTAGAAAGTCCCTATGATATCCCGGTCCATGGCATAGTCCAATGTACGTCCGGACTGTTCCGTATCAGTCACCGCAAAACTGCGTTCCAGAGAATCCTTCTCTACCTCAACGTTGTACACCTTTCCATCCAGCAAAAATACACTGTCCATATCAGCCTCCTACAATTACCAGGCTTACACCTTTGCGCGCAGCCTCTTTGTCCAGTTCCGGTTTCAGCATCCGGGCCAGCGCAGCCAGGTTCCCGGTCAGGTTCAGCACAATCTGTACTGGCTTATTCCCTTCCGCCTGCAGGCGGCTTATCATTTCTTCCATCTTGCCTATCAGGTAGCCCATGGCTTCCTCCTGGCCATAACCTGCCATATTCCTCATGCTGGAGGACATTTCCCCAGCTCTTGGTGGCACAATGGTTCCACTGGCCATCCTGGGCAGGTATGATGCTGCATTCGGGATATTAATACCGATTGGCAGCTGCACATTTACACCGTCAAACACGTCCAGGACGCCATCCAGCCATTTCTGAACCGTGCTTCGGGATGATGATGCCATAGCACTGATGCCATCGTTAAATCCACGCACAACGTACTCTGCTATGCTGTAAAACTCCCTAGACGGAGAGTTGATATCAAATTCTTCTTCCGCTGCTTCCATGGCCTCGCGAGCCCATTTGCGGATTGCGTTCTTAGCCATGTACGCAAAGTCAGATATTCCGTTCGCGAAGCCTTCGTTGATGCGTCTGGCCATATTGTAAAAGGCCGCATACATGCCACCGGTCCCTTCAGGATTGCTGTCTCCCCAGAACCACTCCCGCACATTTTTAGCCCAGGCTTCCATTGGTGCCTGTGTTTCCGTGTGACTTCCTTCAATCTTGACCTTGAATGCCTGGATAATAAGGTCTGCAAACTTTGTCCAGGACAGTTCATTGACTCCCTGGGCTTCATCCGCGCCCACAAACCACTTCCGGACATTCTCCGCCCAGGTCTGCATGACCGTTTGGGACTTCGTATAGTTCTTGCTGACCGAATTGTTAAACCCGGACAGGATGCTTGTTGCCCACTGCCTGGCCTCCGTAGAGTCTCCGGTACTGATACCAAACTTATTAGAGAACCAGCTGGCCACACCCGACGCCCAGGACTGAACCACGCTCTGGGAAGCTGCCTGCTCATTGGTAACGCCCTGATTGAATCCGGCCACGGTATTAGAACCGATGCTGGCCAGCACGGTTGACGGACTGTGAATGCCCAGCAGGCTCTTGATGCCATTCACGAACGGGTCTGTGATGTTGGCTTTAATGAATGCTCCTGGGTCAGAAAAGAATTCCTTGACGCCCTCACAGAAACCTTCCCAAAGGTATTGTCCCATACCGGCCATGACGGTTGACGGGCTGTGGATTCCAAAACCTGCCTTCACGCCATTGATGAATGGATCCACCACGTTGGTCTTAATCCAGGAGACTACCCCCTTGGCAGCATCTACAATCCCCTTTAGCATTCCCTCCCATACATCACCACCACATTCCTCTATCTTTCCGTTAAAATAGTCCTTTGCTTTTGCAAATCCGTCTGCTATCAGAGTACCGATAAAGTTAGCCAAGGCTCCAAAAGCAACACCCAACGCAGAATATAACAGCGTATAAATTTTCCCTGCAAGGCCAATCCAGTCCACCGCCTCAATACAGTCAACAATGCCCTGCACAAAAGATGCCCAGTCTGTCTGTTGCACTGCGGTTATCAAGAAGTCAAGGATTCCAATTACAAATGTGCTTAGGGCCTCACCTGCCTGCGCCCACTGGAAGGTCTGGAAAAATGAGCTGATACCCGTTGCCACGTTATTGCCAAATTCTGTCCAGTCAAACGTGGACGCGAATTCAAGGAGCAGAGCAAATGCGCCGTTAAGCCCAGCCGCCATAAGATAACCGAACTGTCCCCAGTCAATTGCTCCTGTAATGCCCATTAGGCATGTGGCCAGGGCAGCTCCAATGGCTCCCCAGTCCGTGCCAATAATAAATCCCAAAAGGCCGGATATCTGCGCCTGGAAGTATGCTCCAATGGTTGCTCCCACAAGATTCCAGTCTACGGTATCAACCATCCCCATAAGACTCTGGGACAGGGCATTTCCCAGCATGAGCCAATCAATTTGTGTCAGCAGCAAGTACAAAGTATTGGCCAGGGTATTAATTCCCGTCCCCATCATAATACCAATTGCATACCAGTCAATCGTGGCAACCAGGCTGTTGAGCATGGTCGTAAACGCCGTTATGAAAGCCGTTATCTGCGCCCCGACATTATCCCAACTGATAAATTCCGTAAATTTCTGTACTGCCTCATTGATTTTCTCACCAATGAGTTTTCCAATTCCTTCCCAGTCCCCAGCTGCAAACATTTCTTTCAGCTTGTTGGCAAAGTCGCTGATTCCCTTGTCTATACCGACAGTTTCAAACATGTCTGAGGGGCTGGCACCGCCGCCCCCGCCTCCGGAGGCATCCGCGCCCTGCTGTTGTATCTGTACAAGGTCATCAAATGGAGCGAGTGCCTTTTTTGCATCCTTGCCGGCCTTGCTTGCAGCTCCTCCTGTTTTTTTAAGACTGGCCGCATAATCTTCATTGGCCTTTTTTGCCCGGATGTATGTGCTCCCGCCTCCCAGCGCAGAAAAAAACTGGTTGATATATCCCACTGCCGTTGCCAGGAGATTAATCAAAGTATTAAGTACCGGAGCCACATAGGACAGAATGGGTGCGAACGCCGCCGCAAAACTATTTTTAAGGTAGGTCATGTTGGTCATCAGACCAGACATAGACTGGTTTGCACGGTCCGAATACTGCACCAGGTTCTGCATACCTTCCTTCACACCCTGTATGGCCGCCCTCATGGCCATGCGGATGAGCATGAGCTTGAACATATTAGACAGCTTCAGAATGCTCTTGCTGACGTTATTGGAAGACTTCCCCAGTCCTTTCAAGCTGGATACTGCCTGTTTAGCCTTATTGGCCAGACCTCGACCAATACTTTTTGCAAAGTTACCAACCGCGCTTGCAGCTTTTAAAAATGCGGATTGCGTTGTTTTGGAAAACTTTCTTGTTTCACGTCCGGTATCTGTCAGTGATTTCTGATAGTCTTTTAATACCGAATTAATCTGAGCAATTTCAGCAGCATTACTGTCATACTCCACATGCCCCAGGCCGATACCCTCTGATTGCAGCTCCTTCTGTCGTTCTTTTAATTCTTGTAGGCGCTTACTTAATTCTACGATTTTCTCATTAGCCACCCCGGCTTCCTGCTCGATTTCATCGCCATTAAGTGCCGCGCCTGCCTGGGAACCATATTCCTGGACTGCCTCGGACCAGTTGTGGATTTCTGCCGCCGCCTCCCCAAATACAGCTGCCATAGCTTTAGGATCATACCCCATTGATTCGGCACTGTTAGGAACTGCATACGCTTCTATTGGGGTGGTCTCTACTGCTTCAATATCTTGCACATGGAGTTGCTCTATCTGCTGTTTCAGTTCCTGGGCTTCCAGGTCCATCTTGTTCAAAGCAGCGGCCCCCTGTTCACCATACTGCTCAACTGCCTCCGCATAATTATGTATTTCAGCCGCTTCCTCTCCAAAGACTGCAGCCATAGCCTTTGGGTCGTAATTAAGTGATTCCGGGTTTGTTGATACAGCCACAGCTTCCACAGGTTCTGTATCAGCGGCCTCCATAGCCTGGACACGAATGGCGTCCATCTGCTCCTGCAGACGTTTCACGTCCTTCAATGACCCGTCAGCGGATTCCCCAATGGATTCAACTGCATCCGATGCCTCTCCCGCACTCTGGGCAGTTTTTGTTATCGCCTGTCCTGCTCCATTGAACCGGCTCAAGATGTTAGATGATAGACGGTTTACTGCGCCCGTCAGCCTGTCCATTGCTTTTGACAATGTGGATATTCCTTCTTCAAATCCTTCTACGTTAATTTTTGTATCAAATTTCAGGCTTCCATCTGCTGCCATACCATCACCTCCTGTACAGGCATAAAAATAAGACGCCCATACAGCGTCCTAACCTAATAAATTATTCCAGTAATCAATCTCCGCCTGCTCCTCCTCGGTATACCGTTTCCTGATATCACAGAGTCTGCGGTTATTCCGGTAAAACTCCTGCTCCCACTTCTCCAGCTTCTTTCCCTTTGCCTTCTTCTGACGGATTCCTAAAATTGTGGAAAATGTCCCTTCCTCAATCTCCATAAAATATCCCGAAAATGTCCACCAGTGTATATATTGGGTTGCTCTGGTCTCCATTCCGGCCACTTTGTTGATGGCAGGGAACAAAATGGGTTCGTCCTGCTCCCAGTCCATCACCTTCCTGGCCGGCTTCTTATCGTCATCCTCCTGGCCGCAGTCCACAAACCACTTGGCCTGTAGGATAGCCTCCTCCAAATGTTCCTGCGGTATCTGGCTAAAACCATCCCGGTATAGTCGCTTCATCAAGATTTCCAGTTTTTCTGCAGGTGAAAGCTCCGGGTCGGAACAGGCCGCCAGGAAAACCAGTATGTTCCGGTAATCGGTTTCAATGGGATAGCTTACCCCGCCCACGTCAAGGCTGGTTGGCAGCTGGCCAATCATTTCCCTATATCCTCCAGATACTTCCTGGACTTTTCCCGGTTCTTCCTGGCATACTCCTCGACAGCGGGCTTCATCAGCACAAGCAGGCCCTCCAGCACCCCTTCATACAGGTATTTCTGGCCAACAATACAGAGAGGGGACTGACCGGCAAATATCGTGTCATATACATCCGACAGAAAGATGCCATTGAACGCCTTACGCATTTCTCCGGAAAACTCAGCCACGTATGCACCGTCCCTTTCCATATCGCTTTTAGGGGTTCCATCTGGATTCAGTTCAATCCCCTCTGGGGGACTGTAATCCTTAAAATGTCTCTGTACATCCAGCACACGGTTGATGATTTCCGGGTCCGCCGGGTTGAACCGGATAATCCGCGTCGGGTCGTCATTTACCGCGAAGCTCTCATAGCCATCATCAAACAACAGGCTCTTCATTTTTTTTGCCATCTTGTTTTACCTCCTCTTTGACTTCTGCCAGCGGCACAGCCGCCGCCGGCTCCGTTCTTCATGCATCTGCTGTAAATGTCTTTGTAGCAAGTACAAACTTACCCTTAACCCTGTTTCCAGTATGGTGCACATTAAACGGAATCTGGTACCCAGTGGTATCTCCACCATAGCTGGATACCTCAATGATTGCATCTTCCTTATAGGCCACATAGGTGCCATCCGCTGCTTCAACTGGTTCCCACAGATGTACTTCCACCACACTGGTCTTAAGGTCATCCAGG
>NZ_JAJCHK010000067.1:0-5935 GCF_020554465.1 Enterocloster sp. 210928-DFI.2.20 | reverse complement strand
AAAAGGAATCTGAAAGCCTTATATTTACTGGCTTAGAGATTCCGAGAGATTATAACGCTAATAGGGGGGATTGTTTTTCGTATGTATTCTATTATAATGTTAAAATGCAGACAGTTTTATGCTTGATGATATGCGTTTGTTGTGGCAGGTTGGGCTGATGGAAGCGGGTAGGTACTTATGGGATATCTTACAAACCTTTGCTTATGAAAACGAAAGAAAATCCCTGAGGTCCAAGCCAGGGGCGGACCTCCAGGGATTTAAGAATTTTTTGATTGAATATTGCGTTTTAAGGTGTTTCCAATTAACGGTATTTTACCATTTACTATACCGCCAGTTACCGGGATTCCGGATTTCTTCAGGGAGTCCAGAGAATCCTCCACGGCGCTGCGTAATACCCAGTCAGGACGAACAACTAAAACAACACTATCCATGAGCCCGCGCATTAGCTGTACATCAGACAGAGTACCTATTGGAGGCGTATCAATTAGAATATAGTTATATGTATCTTTCATGGATTGAATGGCTGGAAAAATCTGATTATCAATCTGAAAGATATTTTTTTGAGAGAACCCCTGTATGGTGTAAATACCATTATACATCTGTTCTACTTGCTGTCTTAGATTTTCTCCTATGCGGGGCTCAGTGCGTTTATCGCCATCTTTTGGTTTTGTTTTTCTGGCAAATTGATAAAGAACCCCTTTTTTAAAATCAAAATCTAATAATAAAACCTTACATCCTAACTCTGTTAGACGAAGAGCCAGATTATAGGCAACGGTTGACTTTCCTTCCCCTGGAATGCTGGAAGTCACCGCAATTATCTGCTGTTTGTTTTTTTCGGTCAAATAGTAGAAGACAGCGGCTAGCCGTCCATATGCCACCTGATATTCCTCAGGAACATTCTTATTAACCAGAAACTCCTCAGTGGTATGTTTATCAGACTCAATAAACGGTATCTCGCCGATTATGTCTAGGCCAAGAGCTTCCAAGGAACTGCTGTTACGTATTTTGGGCATGAACAAATAGTAGATAATGCCTAGAATACAGCCTGAAATCAAACCAACAGCTATGCCAATTACCACATTTCGCTGAGATGAAAGGGATACTCCCTGAGCCTGCCGCGCAGTATCAATAACATTAACTGAGCCGATATCCATTACCTCCAGCATTACCTCAGGCAAAACGTCCATAAGACGATTCAGTATGTATATGGCCTGCTGTGGATTCTCCCAGTTTAGGGTAAGCCATAAAAAAGTAGTGTCATCTTCAGCTGTTACAGAAATGTCCTGTTTTAATTCTTCCAGAGGAATATTGCTGTATTCATCCGTATCCAATACCAACTCCAGAACACGGTTGCTTGTTGCTAAAAGCTGCACTGTTTTTACAAGATTTCTCGCTATTTGGATATCTTCATTTCTGGGAACATCCGACCCATTTTGATATAGGTCATTAATATTTCTGGCATTTACTATCATCGAAGCTCTTGCTTTGTAAGAGGGACTGCTGTCCCAGGACAGAATAGCGCCAGCTATGCCTCCCAGTATAATAAGTAATAATACAATCCAACGAAGCTCCCAGATGGAATGTAGTAGGTCCGGGATGCAGATTTCTATTTCATCATTAGTTTCTGACATTGACATACCTCACCCTTTTTTTATTTGTCGATCAATTACTCCCACCCCCTCCCTTAATATTTTATAGTAAATATACAAAAACATCAAGTGCGCTATGACGTATTCACACATACATCCCATTTATTTTGGTATCATGATAATCATGAACCTGGGTATCGGTAATATTACCCCGCTGGTGGGTTCGGCCCTCTTTTTCCGGCTGTTCCGTGGCGGGCATTGATGTGGAGGTGATGCTGGTGGCCTATGTGCCCTGGTTCTCTATGGTGATTCCAACCCTGGTCGGCGCTGTGTAGGACAGAGGAAAGGAGTGTTTGACTATGACTTTTAATGCGCTTGATTTTGGCGCAAAGGTGAATTGCATCACAGATGATGCGCCTGCTATCCAGGCAGCGATTGATGCCGGCAGTAAGGCTGGAGGAGGAAGAGGGGGTGGGGGTGGGTAGAGGGCGGAAAGCATTTTTATTCCGGCTCCATTATCTTAAAGGAAAACGTAGAGCTGTATCTGGAACAGGTGGGAACTCCGGTGACCCTGAAACCTTCCTAATGTGTTTATTTACGCAAAAGATGCTGACAACATAGCCGTATTCGGAGAAGGAACCATCGACGGAAATGCCTATGCTTTCGTGAAGCAAGTAAGCCTGTATTATGTGACGGATGATTTTTATCCGCGCCCTATGCTGGTCTATGTGGAGTATTACAATCAAATCTCATTTAAGGATGTAATTATGAGAAATGCTCCCTTCTGGACCCTGCATCCGGCTGGCTGTGACGATGTGCTCATATGGGGCCTTCCGATTTTAAATGATTTGAATGTGGCTAATTCTGACTGTATTGACCCGGAGCATTCTACCAATGTGCGGTTTTCCAACATAACCTGCGACTCTGAAAACGGCGTATTCCTGTCGGGAAGCCGGGGAAACCATATTGAGGCTATTCTTTTTGAGAATGTGCGTGTGGTGCAGAGCCAAGAGCAAATGGCCCAAAGGAATGTACGATTTGGGTCCGGGATACGGACAGAGGATAGAGGAGATCAAGACTTCAGAATTTTATATGCGCAGAGCCGACCATGTGATTCTGCGGAACTGCCAGGTTAAATTTAAGGGGACGGAGAAACATGATTTCAGCCATGCTTTGTATGTGGAGGAATGCTGGGATATGACGCTGGAGAATTTCAGGGGACAGGCGTACCACAGCAGTCTGGATAATGTTGTGATAAGGCAGGATGAATCATGAGTCTGAGAGAGTGGAAATCTATGACGCCCGAAGAATGGGCCTGCAATTTGGGGCTTTATGCCATCGGCGTGGGAATCATACCCATGGGCGTGGTCTTGACCATCAACGTCAACCTGGGCGCCAGTGTATTTCCCTGGCAGAATGGCTAAATATCAATACATCCCTTGCCATTTATACAACCGCTTTTCTGGTGGTATTTCTGGCCGCTTTTATCAGAAAGGGATATCCGAGGCTGGAGACATTTATTTCGTCCTTTTTTCTGGGTATATTTACGGATATGTGGAAGACAGTTCTGGCGCCTATACAGGGTACAGGGCTGGCAGCTATCCTGCTTATCATGGCGGCAGGCGTGGTGGTGGCATTTGCAGTGGCCTGCTATATCATCAGCGTATTCCCTACCAATCCCAGCGATGATCTGGTGGTGGATCTCTATGAAAGGGGGATGAATCTGGGACCCGCCAAGGTATTCCTGGATGCGGTTTGCGTAGTCCTGGCGTTTTTTTGCGGGGAGATCGGCATTGGAACCATCGTGTGCACCTTTGGACTGGATCCGGTAATCGACATGTTCCACGGGAGAATCCGCGGGAAAATATGCGTCTGGCTGGAAAATGGGAAAGTGGGAAAGTGGTTTGAAAATAGAAGGAATTCAGTTCACCTGTTTTTTGACTCCCTATACTTACGCAGAAATTCCAGCTGCGCCTCATCATCTGCCTCCCTGTCATAAGGCGTTGAGCCTGCCACAAAACAGCAGACCAGAATGGATAGAACAGTCAGTATCAGGAATATAATGAGTATAATCATGTCCGGTCCTTTCTATGAAATGCACAGCTATAAGTGTACAGTCATAAACCTGCAGCCATAACCCTACAACCACATACATACAGTAATGCATCTTTTTATCATCTAATCTCACTTATAGTTTATCCGTTTTTCCTGCCTTTTGTTCATGGAAAATAAAAGAAAAATCCCCAAAATACCGGCAATGGCGTACATTGCATCTCATACCGGTATTCAGGGATTTTTTATTTTTAAACCTATTTCTCGTCACAAACCTGAAAAATATAGAATTTCAAGTAATAAGACTCGTCCGCCGCCCACAAAATGGGATGGTCTGCTGCCTGGGTCCTGTACTCCACCTGCCTGAGCCGTTTGTGTACATTGCCCGCTGCTTCACGTATGGTTTTGGTAAACAGTTCCGGGTCCATGAAATGGGAGCAGGAACAGGTGGCCAGATAGCCGCCGTCCTTTACCAGCTTCATGCCTCTCAGGTTTATTTCGCGGTAGCCCTTGACTGCATTTTTAATGGAATTTCTGGACTTTGTAAATGCAGGCGGATCCAGGATAACCACGTCGTATTTGCGGCCTTCCTGCTCCAGCCTGGGAAGAAGGTCGAAGACATCGGCACACTCAAACTGAACCTGTTCTGTCAGGCCGTTGAGGGCAGCGTTTTCCCTGGCCTGGTTTACTGCCAGCTCCGAGGCGTCCACGCCCAGCACATGTGCGGACCCTGCCAGACCGGCGTTGAGGGCAAAGGACCCGGTGTGGGTAAAGCAGTCCAGCACCTGCTTTGGCTGAATGCGGCGGCAGAGATTCTGGACAGCCAGCCTGTTGTATTTCTGGTCCAGGAAGAAGCCGGTTTTCTGGCCGTCCTCCACATCCACCATATACCGGACTCCATTTTCAAGGATTTCCACCTTGGTGTCAAATGCATCTCCCATGAATCCCTTATGGCGCTCCATTCCCTCCTGCAGACGGACCTTGGCATCGCTGCGCTCGTAGACACCACGGATGGTGATCCCGTCCTCCGCCATGACCTTTCTGAGCTTGTCCACAATGACCGGCTTCAGTCGGTCGATTCCCAGGGCCAGGGATTCCACTACCAGCACATCTGAAAATTTGTCTATGACAATACCGGGCAGAAAGTCGGCTTCCCCGAATATGACGCGGCAGCTGGAGGTATCTGTCACAGCCTTCCTGTAGTCCCAGGCACTGCGCACCCGCATTTCCAGAAAATCGCTGTCAATGACCGTATCCTTTCTGCGGGACATCATGCGGACCGTCAGCTTGGATTTGGTATTGATGAAGCCGGTACCAAGGGGATATCCGTCAAAGTCCTCCACGGTTACCATATCGCCGTTTTCAAAGGCTCCATTGACACTCTCTATCTCATTGTCGTAAATCCAGGCGCCTCCGGCTTTCAGGGAACGTCCCTGTCCTTTGCGGATGCGGACCATTGCTTTGGGGCTGTATTCAATTCGTGTTTCCATTGTATTCTCCTGTTTTCTGTTGTGGTTTATTTCCCATCATATCATAACATGGAGAAAAATTCATCCGGTTTGTGGATATACATGCCACTGCGCACACATGACTCTATTTTTAGGAAATGGAAACAGTTCAGGTGTCATTATACGTAGGGATCAATTTCCAGGACACCGATTCCCTTGGTGATGATGTGTTCTGTCAGCTTTGCCATTTGTTCCGGTGTTTCCTTGAGGCCTGTCTGGAGCCAGTACTGTACCAGGCCGATGCATCCTGACACGATGAAGGAGAAGAATGCGTCAAAGGCAGCTGCATTGCCGGAGCGGAATACCTCCATCCAGTCCTTCAGGCATTTTTCACGTATGAGCTGTTTCAGACGGTTTACAAAATTCAAATCCCCGTTTTCCCCCAGAAGAATCTCAATCAGGTCCGCGTTATCATATACTAAGGAATATATTTCATTGAATATGACAGAAGGGCGCTGTTTTAGATCCACGGCGTCATGTTTACAGACCAATTGGTTGAAATCTTCCTGGAGCTCGGCTTCTGTTTTTTCCAGAAGGTCAAACACATCCTTATAGTGGAGATAAAAGGTGCCCCGGTTTAAGTCCGCCATGTCGGTCAGCTCCCGAACTGTGATATCCTGGACCTTTTTCTCCTTGAGCAATGTTATAAGACATTCACGAAGCTGTCTTCGGGTCTTACGCACCCGGCGGTCCACAGGTTCAATGCCCATTATCTGTTCCTCCTTTTGTTTATAATAATCTCTCGGAATCTCTAAGCCAGTAAATATAAGGCTTTCAGATTCCTTT
>NZ_JAJCHK010000066.1:0-6699 GCF_020554465.1 Enterocloster sp. 210928-DFI.2.20 | reverse complement strand
AGGAATCTGAAAGCCTTATATTTACTGGCTTAGAGATTCCGAGAGATTATTATAAGCATAAGGAGGATAAACAGAATGATTAAGAAACCACAAGGATATGACGAGGCGGCCGCTTATACAGGGGAATCCCAGCAGCTGCCTAAAGGGAAATATGAGTGTGTCATCAAGCAGGTGGCGGTACAGGAATCAAAGAATGGGAACCAGCAGTTTGTGCTCCTGTATGACATCCTGACGGGGGAGCACAAAGATTTCTATAAGAAAATGTTTGACGCGGACAAGATACAGAACCCATCCGGGGCCAAATGGCGTGGCGTATTCAAGCAGAACATGGATGGGAAGGGCCTGTCATGGTTTAAAGGAATCATCACATCCATTGAACGGTCAAATAATTTCACATTCCAATGGGATAAGGAGGACAATGAAAAGACGCTGGTGGGGAAGCGGTTTGGTGGCATATTCCGGCGCCGGCAGTATGAAGCGGAAAATGGGAGCCGTCCCATTGTGACCGAACTGTTTCGGATCCGCAGCGTTGCAGGCCTTGCTGAGGCGGAGATCCCAGAGGATGAACTTCTGCCGGATGGCCCGGTACAGAGGAAAGTCCCTGATACTGCCAGCACGGTTGGGGATGGCTTTATGAACATTCCGGATGGAGTGGAAGATGAAGGGATACCATTTATGTAGTTATGACCCGGAGTTGTTCCGGAAGGTTAGGGAAGGTGTCTCAATGCGGCAGGTAGTGGAATACTGCGGTATTCAGGTGAATCGGAAGGGGCTGTGTTTATGCCCCTTCCACCATGATACGGATCCCAGCCTTAGGATATATCCAAATGGGAAGGGATTTTATTGTTTTACCTGCGGGACAGGAGGGGACCAGATTAAGTTTACGGCATTGTATCGTGGAATCAGCAACGCAAAGGCGGCGCAGGAACTGGCGGTGGCCTTTGATATCCCTATCAATGTACCCGTAACATACCGGGAAAAGCGAGAGGCGGAGAAAATACAGCGCAGGCGGCGGGAACTGGCGGCCTTCATAAAGCGGTCAAGAATGTACCTGACAGTTTACCGTGGGCTACTTTGCATGGCAGTCCGTGAGCGTAATGAGCATTTCTGGGAAGGACTTGGAAGTCTATCACATGTGGAATATCTGCTTGATTGTCTGGAGCAGTGTCCAGAAGAACTATTTGCAGACAAGAAGGCGGTGAAAAAGATTGGAGAAGTCGAAAGACGAATTGCTGACTGGTATATCCGTATTGAAGCCGACGGAACCATTTCCAGATGAAATATTCTACCATATTTTCGAGATTGAGGATAATGTGGAACGGACTCAGTATATTGAGGCACTGCGTAATACCGCCAGAAAACTTAAACGGGCAACAGAATTTAATAACGTTTATAAATCCTTTGTTCTGGATTATGCGCAGAAACAGAAACAGACGGGGCAAAAAACGAGGTTCACGGACCAGCCAATGGAACTGGTTTGCGGTGAATGGACCGCGAATGACCTTGGGGTAAGGACGGTCCGATACGATAAGAATGCAATGCCGATGCCAGTTGTGGCCTGCAGCCATCCGATTCTGCCGGTAGAGATACTGAAAAACGTGGATACAGCCCAGGAACGCATTACACTGGCTTACTTCAAATCGGCTATGTGGCAGACTATTACGGTGGACAGGAGCGTGTGCGCCAATGCCAATAAGATTGTGGATGCCCTGAGCCAGTTCGGAATCGAGGTAACATCTGACAATGCGAAGAACATGGTCCGCTATATATCTGAGTGTGTAGGACTCAATCCTTTGACCCTCAACCCGAAGAAATCCATTAACCGCCTGGGATGGGTAGGAAGCTCATTCACTCCCTACGCCGAGGATATCCGATATGAAGGAGATATGGACTATGAGGTTATTTTCCGGAATGTAAAGGAAGCAGGAAGTTTCGAGGTATGGAAGGAGCTGTGTGCCGGTCTGCGGCAGAATGTACCACTTCGGATGATGATGGCGGCCAGTTTTGCTTCTGTGCTTCTGGAACCACTTAAGGTACTGCCATTTGTGCTGCACGTCTGGGGAACGACCGGAACCTGTAAGACGGTGGCACTGATGGTTTCCATGAGTATCTGGGGAAATCCAAAGATGGGCGGCCTTGTTAAAACAATGAATATGACCAAAAACGCGATTATGCGTAATGCAGCCTTCTTATGCAGCATCCCATTCGCGGGGGATGAGCTTCAGACTATTAAAGATAAATGGCAGGGAAACTTCGACCAATTGATTTATCAGATTACTGAGGGGGTGGACCGGGGGCGGGCGCGGGCCTATGGCGGAGTCGAGGAAACCAGGACCTGGAAGAACAGTTTCCTGTTCACGGGAGAAGAGCCGATAACGAAGGCAAATTCCGGAGGCGGATCTAAAAACCGGGTAATTGAGATTGCAATTGACGGTCCGCTGGTAGACGACGGGCATTATGTCAGCAGTGTGGTGCAGGAGAACTATGGGGTTGCGGGGAGGAGATTTGTGGAGTACCTGCAGGAGCAGGAGGCAGAAAGGATTGTAGAACGTTACAGGGCAATCTTTGACGAGCTGTGTAGGCTGGATACGACTGATAAACAGGCAATGGCAATGGCCTGTATCCTGCTTGCGGATGAGATTGCTGTGAAACTGTTCTTTACAGGAGAGCAGGCGATCCGTGTAGAACAGATAAAACAGTATCTACATAGTGCATATGAGGTAGATGTGGCAGAGAGGGCCTATCAGTCAGTCCTCAACTGGGCAGCAAAGAATCCGGTTCGTTTTGAGGACCCCAAAGCGCCTGACTCAACCAATAAGGGAGAAGTATGGGGGAAAATTGATGGAGAACTGCTGATTATCAATCGGGACGTTTTGCTGGCATATCTGGACCAGGGAGGGTTTGACTACACCGCGGTCAGCAGGAAATGGAATGATAAGGGATATCTAAAGAGGACCCCGCAGGGGAAATTTATACATAACACAAAGGTGTATGGAATTAAGTCAAGTTATATAAAACTTATTCTGCCACAGGATGACGACGATACGGATCCGAATGGATTTATGGTGGTTGATGGGGAACAGGAGCGGCTTCCATTTGATTAGACATGGGGGTCCAACCAGTCCAACCATGCACATTTTTTAGGTTGGACCCTGAAACCCGCATAAAATAAGGCTTTTTTATATACAGTCCAACCAGTCCAACTAGTCCAACCAGTTTAATATATCTCGTATGGAGAGAAGAAAAGTTTGTATAAATTTTAACAATATAATTCTACTCTAAAAATATACAGTTATGCAACCGGATTTTAGGTTGGACGGTTGGACCATACGCAAAATAAAGGGTTTCCGGGCCTAAATTGGTCAAAAACCCGGTTGGACGACCTTGAAAAATGGTTGGACTGTAAGCAAAAAGGAGGATTGAACGAATATGATGAATTTTGATGTTATTTCCGGCCTTCTGTTTGATGCGCAGAAAGAATTGATGAATTTAAAAGCGTATCGTGCAGCTGAAAAAGAGGCAGATGAGACAGGAGATTGTGAAAAGCTGTACAGTATGCGGCATCCATCGAAGGAGAGAATCCGCGACAATATGAGAGTAATCCGCAGGTTGACACTGGATATTGAAAGGGAGCTGGACAAGATATGAGTAATAAGGCGGCAGGAACAAGGTTTGAAAAAGAGTTTGCCGGCATCCTGGCAGACAACTGGTTCTGGGTCCATCTGTTCCAGGATAATAGGAACGGACAGCCCTGTGATGTGATTGCAGCCAGGGACGGAAATGCTTATCTCTTTGACTGTAAAGACTGCCAAGGTAATAGATTTCCACTCAGCAGGATGGAGGAGAACCAGTACAATGCAATGAAGTTGTTTCGGCTGACGGGAAACAAGCGCGGAATGTTTGTGATCCGGTATCCGGAAACAGGTATATATCTGGTGGATTTTGAGGTTTTAAAGAAACTTAAAGATGACGGGGTGACGCAAATCGGAGAGAACAGCATCGTCCGGTATGGACGCAGCCTACAGAGCTGGCTGGACGATTTGGATGTTTACCGAGAAATGGAAAAAGTGGAGTATGTGAATGAAGATACAGATTGGGAGTGAAATCCGGGTAAAGGACGCGACGAAAGCTTTACAGGACTGGTGCAGCGAGAATCTGGTCATCTCAAATCCGGAATATACGGACCGGACCCGCAGGGGACTGTGGACAGGAAGCACGCCACGATACCTATGGCTTTACCGCGTGGAGGGCAGTGACCTGGTTATCCCGGTCGGCGTAGGGAAGCAGGTCAGACAGTTCATGACGCCGGAGGATACGGTGGAGATACAGCTTGCGGATAATGGACATATGGAATATGCAGGTGAAATCCCCCTGTATGACTACCAGGAACCTGCAGTCAAGACGATGAGCCATAGGAGCTGCGGAATCCTGCAGAGTCCGTGCGGTTCAGGCAAGACACAGATGGGGATTGCCCTGGCGGCTGCGTTATCACGCAGGACCTTATGGATTACACATACGCAGGACCTGCTTACCCAATCCTTCGACAGGGCATCCCAGTATTTACCGAAGGAGACCCTTGGGAAGATAACGGCAGGGAAGGTACACATTGGCAGCCATATGACATTCGCAACGGTCCAGACACTGTGCAGGCTGGACCTGTCCCTATATCGGGACAGCTGGGATGTGATCATTGTTGACGAGTGCCACAGACTGGCCGGTACGCCTACGCAGATGACCATGTTCTACCGTGTCATGAACAGCCTGGCGGCCAGATATAAATATGGCCTGTCAGCTACGGTGCATCGGTCGGATGGGATGATCAGGAGTACATTTGCGGTGCTGGGACCAGTGGAATACCGGGTACCGGATGAAGCAGTGGCCGATAAGACAATGAAAGTACGGATTGTGCAGCGCGATACCGGAATTGAGACCAGCCGGTACTGCCTGGATACGGATGGGACATTGGATTATGGAAAACTTATCCCATATCTGACCGGCAGCAGCCAGAGAAATGAGATGATTGTGAAGGACCTTCTTAATAATGCGGTGTGCTGGAACCTGGTTTTGTCAGACCGCCTGGAACATCTCAGGACTCTTATGAACCTGTTGCCAGAGGAATACAGGCCATTTGCCGTAATGATTGATGGCAGCATGACAAGTAAGACGGGGAGGACCGCCAGGGAGAGGGCTATTGAGGATATGCGGGATGGGAAGAAGCATTTCCTGTTTGCCAGCTATTCACTGGCTAAGGAGGGACTGGATATACCACGTCTTGACCGGTTATATATGACAACACCTAAAAAGGATTATGCTGTGGTCACGCAGAGCATTGGAAGGATAGCCAGGGTATTCCAAGGCAAGGATGATGCAATCTGCTATGACTATGTGGATGATATCCAGTTCTGTCAGAATCAATACAAGCGCCGTCGAGCGCATTACAAGAAGGCGGGGTGCATCTTATGACCACAAAAGGGCAGATAGAACGAGATAAAGAAAATGGGAAGCTTGTAAAAGGCGTGTTTTGCGATGCGTACAACTTTTACTTGAAGTATCACGGAAAACCCATGGAGCCTGGCACGTGGGACGGAGCGACGAGGGATTTTGCTGATATCATGGGGAAGTACAATGGAGCACCGATTTGCGGCAGGCTGATGCTGGCTACCTTCTCACAGCTGGAGGAAGAGACACGATGAATAAGGCAAAAGAAAAAAAAACAACCGAAATCTTCAGTCTACGTCTGCAGTGAGTGTGGCAGGGAGATAAGCGGAGACCATGTGTATATCAAGACAAGACGGCGAACGGAGCTTCACATTCACTTCGGATGCATGCCGGGAGAGCGTAATAGGAATGTGATATCATAAATCGTTATTTAAGTGATTAAGGAAGGAGGACGGGCTATCCGGATGAAAGCTGCAGCGGCCCCTTGAACGCATGGAATTATTTTTAGGAGATTGCCTGGACATTCTTCCGGGCATACAAGATAAATCCATAGATATGATTTTTACAGATTTACCCTATGGGACAACCCGCAATGGCTGGGATTGCATGATTGACCTAAAACGCTTATGGGAACATTACGGCCGGATTATTAAAGACAACGGGTGTATAGCTCTTTGGGCACAGTCCCCATTTGATAAGGTGCTGGCCTGCAGTAACCTGAAAATGTACAGGTATGAATGGATTATTGAAAAAACAAAGGGTACTGGACATCTGAATGCTGCTAAAATGCCGATGAAGTGCCATGAAAATGTACTGATATTTTATAAGCACCTACCCACTTATAATCCGCAGATAACAACCGGACATAGTCCAGTACACAGCTATACCAAGCATGTAAGCGATGGCAGCAATTATGGTAAGACACGAACTGGCATATCAGGAGGAGGGAGCACGGAGCGTTATCCTCGCGATGTTTTGCGGTTTAAATGGGATACACAGCGTGAGAGGCTGCATCCGACCCAAAAACCATTAGAGGCATGTAAGTATTTTATCCGTACATACACCAATTCTGGGGATACGGTTTTAGATAGCTGCATGGGGAGCAATACAACAGGTGTGGCCTGTCAGGAGCTGGGCCGGGAGTACATAGGGATAGAAAAAGATACTGTAAACTATCGCATTGCCCTTGATAGGGTAGATTAACAATTTTCCGGGAGAACCGGAGGAAGGAGCATAGATGGAACGATTAGAGCCTTGTCC
>NZ_JAJCHK010000065.1:0-6773 GCF_020554465.1 Enterocloster sp. 210928-DFI.2.20 | reverse complement strand
TAACCGCAAACTGTACATACCCATTTCTTCATAATCAATATTCTCCTTTTCCTTTATGCATTTCGTGTGAATCCCCGGGATTCATTTATTTATTAAAATAATAATAGTAATTGTTACTGATATTAATATAAACCACTTTGAGAGATTTGTCAATAGATATTTGAATTTTTTTTACCTAAAATAAAAAATGTGAGCATAAAAAATGAGAGTGGGAAAGCAGGGGGATGGGTTAATATAAAGGCCAGCAGGGAAGAATTGTATAATAGAATAGCAAAGAAGAATAGAAAAGAAGAATAGAAAAGAAGAATAGAATAGAAGAATAGAATAGAAGAATAGAATAGAAGGGTGGGGAAGAAGATTAGGGAAGAAGATTGGAGAAGAAGAGCGAATAAGGAAAACAAATAAGAGAAATAGATAGAGAGAAATAGATAAGAGAAATAGATAAGAAAAACAGATAAGAAAAACAGATAAGAAAAAGGATAAGAAAAACCAAATAAGAAAAATAAATAAAGAAAATAGGCAAGGAATAAAGAGAAAGATAAACCGGAGAAAGAGATTAAAAAGGAAGAAGTTCAAAAAAGAAAATTAAAAAAGAAATATCCCCAAAGCCGCAGAGGGAACATATGGCGCCCGGCCGGCACCGTGGAGGACTTTGGGGATATTTCTTTATAATTTCCTTATGTTATGATGCGTATTCAATTAATAAAATAGTCACTGTGTGTTAAACTGCCCTGGTCCAGGCTGTTCAGGAAGCTGCCTAGCAGGGTGCTGAATTCCTGGGCCTTGACACCGTCCATGTGGCCGTCGTAGTCCCAGTACCCTTCCATACTGCGGTCCATAAGCTCCGGCTTCATATAATTGAAGTTATAATATTCCAGACCCAGGCCTTCTAAGAGCTTCTTAAAATACAGGTGGGACTGGTCATAGGAACCGGCAAATTTATCAAGGGTTTCCTGGGGGACAGGCGTGGTGATGACAGTCAGTTCAATGCCGTTTTTCCGGCAGAACGCAGCTATGCGGTTAAAATATAGCTCTGCCTTGGATTTTACCTGGCTCTCATCCCAGGGGATGTTGTTGAAGGTGCCTTTATCCTCGCCTGCTACCCGGTCCCGATAGATAAAGCCCCGGTCCGCGTAATGGCCTCCCGGGATTTCCAGGACAGATGGGTCATAGTTTTTATAGGCAGTGCTTTGCTTGCGGCGTATGTGGTCCGGGACCTGGCCTATTAGGTTGCGGTAGTAGCTCCACGGAGCCAGTGCAGAGCGGAAATCCAGGTTTATGATTTTATCCAGGAAATAAAAAAACTTGGACCTGGAAGCCGGGAACTCCTGATAGAAGAAAATCTGGGTGGATCCGCTTCGCTGTTCATTCATCCAGTATGAGGGGTCCAGCTCGTATACAACGCGGGACGGCGACTGGGTTTCACAGGCAAGCCGCAGCATATGGTACATATCGTCCGGATAGGCGTCCGCCATACACAGACTGACGGAGCTGCCGCCGGAGGCAGCATCCACGGAAAAGGGGTCAATGCCATACTGCCCGTGGGAGGTGCCAATGAAGATCGTGTCGTATGTCTCTCCGTTTCTAAGGTTATGAAGATTGATTCTCACGGAGCTTGGAGGTATAAAACCATAGTTGAGAGCTGCCGTGATGCATATGCACAGGGACAGGAACAGGATGGCCTTCAGCCACTGTGGAAGCCATTTGTGAAAACGGCCGGCTCCTTGGTTAGAATTGGGCATATATAAAACCTCCTCCCGTCATGGTAATCTGGCCCAGCAGCGGTATGGAAAAGAGCAGCATCAGATAGACGCACCATCTGGCGGCCAGCGGCTTTGCGGACAGGGTATCCCGTATGTTGACATGGTTTTCCTGGAGAAGGCTGACTGCCAGCAGGACAGTGCAGGAGAGGGCCAGGGCGGCATAGTCCTTGCGATCCAGGCCCAGCCTGAGAAGGCTGCCGTCCGACAGGGCAGCCAGGGAGAATCCGGTAACGGTATTCTTCATCATGGTCAATGCGGCTCCCAGGCTTACAGCCATATCAAAATACCAGCTGATATTTACAAGAAGGAAGGTTCTTAAAATCCGGACCGCCATCCAGGGCCTGGATTCAACTGGTATGTGCAGTTTGCGGGCCATTTCCCCGTAAAAGGGGGCAAACAGGTTGCTGGCGGCAATGATGATTCCGTTATAAAGTCCGTAAACAATGAATTTCCAGGCAGGTCCGTGCCACACGCCCACCAGGAAGAATACCAGCAGATTGGCGATACATACAGGCAGCACTCTGCTCACATGCTTTCCAAAATGTTTTTTACAGAATTTCCCGAATTTGTTCATGCCCTTTGAAAGTGAAAAAGGATAGAACACATAGTCCTTCATCCAGGTGCCCAGTGTGATATGCCAGCGGTGCCAGAAGTCTGATATGGACTGAGCAAAATAGGGGCGTTTAAAATTGGCGTCCAGGGATATGCCGAAGCACTCTGAGGCGCCCATGATTACATCCATGCCTCCTGAGAAATCGCCGTAGAGCTGAAGGGAATAGCACAGTACACCGGCCATCACCAGGATGCCGCCATAGGACTGGTAATTGCCGAATACTTCGCTGACAACCACCGCAGCCCTGTCCGCTATGACGATTTTTTTGAAATAACCCCAGAGCATGAGCTGAAGTCCCCTCTCTATGCGGGCGAGGCTGAAGCTCTTCTGGCCGTAGAGCTGGGATGCCAGACGGTCGTACCGGCCAATTGGCCCCTGCAGAATCTGGGGGAAGAAGGAGACAAAGAGGGCAAAACGGAACGGATTGCGGTCAGGCGCGTATTTACCTCTGTACACGTCGATGAGGTAGCCCATGGACTGGAAGGTGTAAAAGGAGATTCCTAAGGGCAGCAGAAGCTTTGCAGAGGAAAAATGGGTGCCGAAGAGAAGGTTCATGTTATCTGCGGCAAAATTGCGGTATTTTAATGCTGCCAGAATGCCGAAGTTTACAAAGAGGACCAGGGCAGCAATCCATTTCTTGCGCTGTTTGAACCGCCCCTTTAAGGCTTTTTTTTCGTCCGGGGAAAGGGGCTGCTGAGGATTGGCCGGGCGCCGGAGGCGGTCCGGGCCGCAGTCCAGCGTATGGTCCGGGCCGCAGTCCAGCGTATGGTCCGGGCCGCAGTCCAGTGTATGGTCCGGGCCGCAGTCCGGAGTACGGTCCGGATCGCGCGCCAGAGTTCGGTCCAGGGCGCAGGCCAGGGCGCGGTCCGTGTGCTCCAGCCACAGCCCGCCCAGAAAGGTAGTGGCGGTAGTGGTCAGGATGAACACTACCGCCGCCGGGCCGGAGGCCAGATAAAATATATAGCTGAATATGAGCAGCCATACCCACTGGAGCTGTCTTGGTATCACATAATATCCGGCCACTGCTGCTGACAGAAACAGCAGGAATTTCATTGAAAGAAACGACATAACATACTCCTCTAATTGTCCTTAAGACGCTCTACCATGTTCCAGAGGGCCTGGGCAGAGTTAAAATTCTCCGGAATAATGTCCACCGGTGATATCTCGATTCCAAAGGCATCATTCAGTTCGCTGACAATGGACAGGATATCAAAGGAATCCAGATATCCGTCATCAATCAGGCCTGTGCATGTCCTGAAATCCACGGTGGGTTTTATGTCTTCTAACAGTTCTAATAATTCATCCATTTTATTGTTCTCCTTTTATGTGTCAGAGCATCTTTAAGAATTGCTCTGTGATTAATATATCTCCATGGCAGAGCCGTCGTTAAGTATATCTGTGGGCAGGGCGTCCCGCACCAGGGAAAGGCCGTGTTCCTGTGTGCAGGTGAGGACCACGGGGAGCTTCCGGCTCAGAAAAAGGTAAATGCCCTCAGTTACGGAGTAAGCGCCGATACGGTCAAATACCAGCAAATCCCCTGTCATCAGGCCGTCCAGGGGCAGATTTTTTACAAGTATATCCCCCGATGTGCAGAGGGAGCCGCATACGGTCCAGCGGTCGCCGGAGGTTTGTGATGCCGGAGGACGGGCCGGATTGTCCTGGGGTATATACCGGTAAGCAGGCACCTTCATGGCCATGGTCTGACCATAATAGTTGACGTGGTTAATGCCGCCGTCCACAATGCAGTAATTCTGTCCCTGGCTTCGTTTCACGTCCGCCACGCGGGTCAGATAGCTGCCGCAGGGAGCGGCCAGGAAACGGCCTGCCTCGAGAAAGATTATACCTTTAAAATTCAGGGAATCAAGGGCTTTTTTGAATTCCTGCAAAAGAATTTCTTCGTCAGCCTGTTCCTGTCCTTCAAAATAAGGTATCTGGAAGCCGGGGCCATATTCCAGCTCCCGAAACTCAAAATCCAGATGTTCCCTGACAAAATCCATAAATGAATCCAGCTTTACCAGCTCTTTTTCTATCTTTTCCATTCCCTTTTTCTGGGTTCCGGAATAGTACTGGAGGCCTGCCAGGTCCAGATGGGGATAGGAGTCCCGATTACGGATTGAGGCGAGGATATCCTCCTCATCCATCCCAAACTGGTTGCCGCTGGTCAGGCGCAGAAGCACCCTGACCCCGGTGCGGCCTGCGGCGCCGGCACAAGCCTCTAAAAGCCTGAGCTGATTTAAGGATTCAGCTGTGTAGGTTCCGGCGCCCTGCTCTGCCATGACCGAGCGGATGTGGGATTCCTCCTTATTGACACCGGAAAGGACGATTTTCTGGGCCGGCACACGGGCGCGGCGGCAGATGGCATACTCTCCCGGGGAACAGACCTCCAGGCCGCCGGCTGCCTGGGCAGCGGCAGCTGTCAGGAAGGGGTTGGCCTTCATGGCGTAATAGATATTCACCTGTTTTCCAAGGATCTGTTCCATGCGGCGGATACGTGAGATAAACACGTCTAAATCAAAGATATAGCAAGGCGTGTTGTATGTCCGGGCAGCTTCCTGCAATATATGGTTATCCATAAAGCCTCCTGAGTGCCTGCCGGTCCACTTTGCCGTTTTTGGTACGTGGAAGTTCCGTCAGGTTTCTGTATAAAGCGGGGAACATGTAGCGCGGCAGGAGATGTTCCAGGCCAACGGCGATGTCCCTTTTGACAGCGGCTCCCTCATAGAAGGCCGCAATTTTATTTTTTTCTTCCAGGAACAGGCATACCGCCCTGTCCACACCCTCCACGGTTTCAAGGGCAGCCTCAATCTCGCCAAGCTCGATCCGGTGTCCCATGTGTTTGATCTGGAAATCCTTCCGCCCGTTGAAATACAGAAGTCCGTCCCTGCCGTAGCAGGCCAGGTCGCCGGTTCTGTATATAATCTCAGGATAGCAGGGATTTAAGGGGTTCTGGACAAAGGCCGTGGCAGTTCGTTTTGGATCCCTGTAGTAGCCCAGAGCCAGAGCGGTTCCTGCCACACAGAGTTCGCCGTTTTGTCCGGGTTCTGTGACCAGCCTGTTATTTTCATCCAGCAGGAATACTGTTTCGTTGGGAAAGGGTACTCCGATGGGAATGGGGGTTCCGGGTTCAAATTCCCGGTCCACCACATAGTATGTGCAGTTGCAGGTAATCTCCGTGGGGCCGTACAGGTTTACAAACAGGGCATCTGGCAGGTAACTGCGCCAGGTATTCAGATGCTTTACCGGCATGACCTCTCCGCTGAAGAGAATCTTATTCAGATGGGATGGAATGCGGTAGGTAAAGCCTTTCAGGGTGGTAATGATGCACAGGGCGGAAACGGCCCAGATGGCCGTGGTGATTTTCCTGTCGCACAGGTAGTCCAGAAGGCTGGTGGGGATGGAAAACAGTTTTTTGGGAATAATTTCCATCGTGGCTCCGGTTTTAAGGGCGGAGTAGATGTCCTTTACAGATACATCAAAGTCAAAGGGCGCCTGATTGCCGATGACATCATCCTGTGTGATATGGAACAGGTCCGTAAAATGCTGGATGAAGTCAATGACGGAGCGATGGCTCACCACCACACCCTTGGGCACGCCGGTGGAGCCGGAGGTGAAGATTCCGTACAGGGGGTCCGTATCAGCGGCCTGCCTGCGGATGGACGCAAGGAGACTGCTGTTCAGGGCGTCATCCGGCAGAGACTTTAAGTCCTCCAGGAACAGTATCTCACCTGAAAAGGAGATATCGCCGGCCAGGTCAAGGCTTTCCTTATCGGCAATCATAAGGTCCGCCTTAAGGGTGTCCAGAATCCGGTTCAGACGTTCGGCCGGCTGGTTTGCATCCAGGCAGACATAAAAACAGCCTGCCCGGACAATGCCCATAAATGCGCCCAGGGTAAATACATTTTTTTCTGTCAGCACGGGTACAGGTCGGCGCGGGCCTGTTTTCTGTGCCAGAACGCTGCCGATTCTCATAGACAGGTCTGACAGCCCGCGGTAGGTAAGGCTTGTATGTTCATCTGCAAAAGCCGTTTTCCGGGGATGAGCTTCTGCGGATTCTTCAAGAAAACTAAGAATATTCTGTATCAATAATAGGACCTCCCACAGCAGGTATTTTTTAGCATTTTCGTGCTTAGTCTAGCACAGATGGATAAGGGGTTCAAGGCTTTAATTATGAAGATTCTATGACAATTGCCCAGTACAGTACAAAACAGCAATTGCAGGGCACATTCCGGACAGAGGATTTCATACGCAAAAAAGGAGAAGAGCGCACTCTTCTCCTGATTCTGTAAAAGTCATAAGCCGGATACCGGCGATTTCTTAGCCAAAGTATCTCTTCAGCAGACCCTCAAATGCCTTGCCGTGGCGGGCCTCATCCTTAGCCATCTCATGAACGGTGTCAT
>NZ_JAJCHK010000064.1:0-9874 GCF_020554465.1 Enterocloster sp. 210928-DFI.2.20 | reverse complement strand
AGCATCTGCCTTACAAGCAGAGGGTCACAGGTTCGAGCCCTGTAGGCCCCATTTGAGTATTTTTTACAGAAAAGTGTATATACTAATTCAATAAGGGCGAATTCCCGAGTGGCCAAAGGGGACAGACTGTAAATCTGCTGGCAATGCCTTCGGTGGTTCGAATCCACCTTCGCCCATTTAAAATGTTAGTTGACAAAACATTTTAAACCATTTATAATTATATATTAGCGCGGGGTGGAGCAGTCTGGAAGCTCGTCGGGCTCATAACCCGAAGGTCGTAGGTTCAAATCCTGCCCCCGCAATTTTTTTTGCAAAAACTTAACCCTATGGGCGTGTAGCTCAGTCGGTAGAGCACTTGACTTTTAATCAAGTTGTCCCGGGTTCGAATCCCGGCACGCTCATTGATGCCCAGATAGCTCAGTTGGTAGAGCAGAGGACTGAAAATCCTCGTGTCGTTGGTTCGATTCCGACTTTGGGCATTTAGCACTTATCCTTAATGGATGGGTGCTTTTTTATTGCCCAAAAGTACATAAATACGTTATTTTAGGGAATTTATCCACAGAGAATTTATTTTAAATAGATAGGTGGGAATTGCAGTTTTCAACAGCAATTATTTCATGTGCAATGTGTTCATATTTTTTAATGGTTTCTATACTTTCATGCCCCATTAAAATGCTCAAATCGTAGACACCAGTATTTCCCGTTCTGTGATAGTTATCAATATTTTGAAAATATACCCCAAGGGGACTAAACGGTCTTTGCAACCCTTCCCAGTGACTTGTAACGCACCACGGTCAAAATCCAGCCCTTTTTTTACTAATGTGCATACTTCATTCTGCCTAAGACCAGAATCCAGCATTAAAGCGATTATAGCCTTATTTCTGGCAGTCAGCCAAGGGACAGAGCATTTTGCAGAATCCAATAAATATTGTATCTCAGCAGAAGAAAGCACATGGACATTCTTTTTGGGAGGTTTAGGAACCTTTATCTTTACCGGGTCAAAGCTAAGACCATATTCAGCATGCACCCATCTAAGGAATATACGGGCATTTCTGACATATGTAGAAATAGTGGCCTTGGAAAGTGAATGGTGAAGCAATACCATGATAATTGGTACGTTTAGCAGACTTAAGGGACTCACGCAATTGGACACAAAAATATGTTGCAAGCTATTTATGTGTAACTCAAAGGTCATATGGACATTACGAAAATGGCACTCGTTCACTGCCTTTAGAGCATTTGATAAAACTAACCGAGTTATATGGTGTAAGCTCTGATTATATATTAGGTATAACAGATGAAAAAAAGCCGTATTCCAAACCCAAGAAAAGGAAGTATTATGTTGTAAAGATATAATCAAATATAGTATGATAGGTTTGCTGTCTACCCTATACCGCACAGCGGAAAGAGGGTGTGCAACATGTCCGATGTATTAAACTTCCTGGTTTCGGTTATGGCAAGTGTAGCTGGTTACTACATATGCAAATGGTTAGATCGGAACCGTAAAGACAGCTAACCAAAAATAAGCCCCAAAGACTGGTACTCTTTGGGGCTTTGTTTAGTGCAACATGTGTACTAAACTTCCTGGTATTATTATATTATACCAATCCTGCCAATATGTCAAGTAGCCTTAAATGGCTTAAATATACAGCCTTTTAATTAAGTTGTTCCGGGTTCGAATCCCGGCACGCTCATTGATGCCCAGATAGCTCAGTTGGTAGAACAGAGGTCTGAAAATCCTCGTGTCGTTGGTTCGATTCCGACTTTGGACATTTAGCACTTATCTTATTGATAGGCGCTTTTTTGTTTTATTGTAAGATTTCCTTCATTGTAAAAATGTCGGAAGTCTGATAGTATAAATAATGTTTTAGGAATTTGATATGCTATTAACAAATCATACAACAAATGATACCAGGGGAAAATAAATGAGCAGACGGCGTAAAAAAAAGGACTCACCAATTAAGACCGTATTTTTGATTATTATGGCAGCCATTATTATGATAGCAGCCGTATATGTAATCATGTCCGTGGTTGGGAAAATCCGGTCGGATTATAAAAATCTGGATTTCACTACAGAGGAAAAGGAGATGCCTTCTATCACCATAGATACAAAGGATGAGCCAAAGGCCGGATGGAATGAGACGGATAAAGGTTGGATGTATTATCTGGATGAAAAGGAATATGTGACAGACCAGTGGAAGGATATAGAGGGTTTCCTCTATTATTTTGACAGTGATGGTATTATGGCTACCGGAGAGTTGAAACAGGAAGGTCAGACATATACCTGCCATGATACAAAGGGATATCTGAAGAATATCCAGATTGATCCGGACTATGTACCTGAAAGCACTGGTGAAAACCTGGACAGTCTTGTGAGGACCAATGCATTCTGGTGTTATCTGAGGGCTGAGGACACAGGACTTTTTAAGACCATTCTGTACCGCAAGACAGTGGAGAACAAGGTAGTGGTGCTGGGAGAGGAGAGTGCTCCTGAAAAGACCACAAGGAATTCTATGCGTGCTTACGGTGATTACGTATATTTCCTGCCTAAGGTAAAGGAAAGCCAGAAACAGGGCCTTTCTGAGGCCGAGAGGGGGCTTTGTGATAAGCTGTTCAGGATGAGGCCGGGAAGTGATACCAAAGAATTGATAGCTGAGAATGTGGATGGCTATATGGTACTGGGTGATATTATCTATTACTCTCAGGGCGGTAAAATTTATCAGACTACCTCGGGCACAGAGGTTGCTACCGGGGAGGCCAGGTATTCGGTGGTTATAAAAGATGGAAATTGTTATCTGGTAGATGACATGGGAAATCCCGCAGTGGCTGAAAGCGGCAGCAGCGTCAGCATAGGAGACCGGGTTTACAGGATTGAGGAAGATGGAAAGATAAAATATGTAAAACACGGCCAGGTAACCATTGACGGAAAGACCTATTATCTGGGCGGCAGCGGAACTAAATCTTCTGTCTGCGTAAAAAGCGATGGGAGCGATACTGCTGTTATCAGGGAAAATTATGGTGTACAGAGCTATTGTATTGTGGATAACCAGATCTACTACAGCAGTTATGTGGATAAAGGTACCGGCGGAGAGTGGTACAGCCAGATTTTTAAAGCTGGTTTGGACGGACAGAATAAACAGGCAGTGTCAGAGCGTTTCCCTGGTGTCATGCAGAATATGTATTACTATGAAGACGAGGGCCAGATATTCGGGGAATACAATCCTGCTATCTGGAAACAGGCGTATGGAACCGTTGTCATGATAGCAAGAGATGGGGGAATTTATCAGATAGAGGATGCATCCGCACGTACAGGTAAGCATGTGGACGGAAATGACATGCTGGAAATTATAATGGCCAGGGACGGCAAGGTCATCTGCCTGTGGCATGATTGCCAATGGGAGAGAAACAGCGGAATAACCAGTATCCTGTGGAGTAAAGCCATTGAGCTCAATGCAGGGGACAGACGCCTGATTGATATGGTTCCCTCAACAGAATCCGCAGAGAGCAGTGAAGCCCAGGAGCCAGGTGACATAATCCAGCCAATTGAGACTATGCCGCCTGCTTCCACAGAGACTGTCTCACCGGTGGAACCTTCTATCAATAACGACCCTGTCATCAGCACGGAGGGACCTCATACAGATACAGCTGTGCCCACGGTTCCGGCGCCTGCTCCCACGGTTCCGCCGGTGACGGAACCATCTGCTGAGGTGAAGATAGTGCCGTTGGGATAAAGAGGGAAACCGGTATTAGCGGGGTTCATCCTCATCAAAATCTACTATCACATAGAATCCCCGGGAATTTTCGCGGATGTCTTTTACAATTCCGTATTCGGATTTAATGCGGTAACGGGCGGCGAAGCAGCCGGACATGGCTACAGCCGGATCAATGATATAGCTGTAGCTGCTGGTTCCTTCCCGCTCGATTATTTTTACTTTATCTCCTTTATTTACAAGTCCCTGGCGTTCCATTTTAAATTCAATGGTTCTCATTGATACCTGCTTCCTTTCCTACTTCATCACATACCATATTGATATAATCAGATAAGGTACTGTTCTGGCAGCCTACAATGTAATGATTGCATCGGTTGACCGGAATCAGTATCTTATATGCTTTACTGATGCCTATGGCTGTGGCCATGGCAGGCGTAATCTCCCCCAAAAGGGAATTAGCCATGACAATTCCGATAGGGCCGATGATGATATCTGCGTCCTGTGCATTGACAATAACCGGATTCTCACCAGTAGCGCCATAGGTGGCGCCTGCTTTGAGCATGGCGGATGTGGCGATGCTGTTTGTTCCGATGGCATATGTCTCCAGGCCTGGAAAACGCTTTTTCAGCTGTTCGATAACTGATTTACCCATCTTCCCGCCCTGTCCGTCTATGATGACAATTTTCATGGATTCACCTTCTTTTCTTTTGTGCTGGGTATATTTTAACAGAAATACAGGGGAAAGTAAATGTTATCCACAGATGGGCGGAGTATGAGGGTGGAATTGTGGATAAAGATGAGCGGAACAATCTTATATGGGAATAAAAAGCCTTGGAAGCCGGTCTTGACAAATCAGAGTCAGGTGATATAATCAAGAATAGCAATAAGCAGCAAAGGCATTGAGGGAAACAGTAGTCAGTGGGAAGTATCCAGAGAGCAGGCCGGTTGGTGGAATGGCCGCATACCAAAGATTGACGAATACCAGTCCTGAGCCGCGTCAGGGATGTCCGGACATGTGTTACAGCACAAAGAAGGATGGGAAATGGCGCCGTACCCCGCGTTAAGGGATAAATGAGTGAAAATCAAGGTGGAACCGTGTGAATGCACCCTTGGACATAAGAATATGTCCAGGGGTTTTTATTTTCCCATTTTTTCACAGGATTCCGGCAGCGGACATATTCAGAAGGAATGTTTTTCAGCAGAACAGCCGGAATCATCATATCAGAATAACACCAAAGAGATGGAGCCTGAAATGGCCCATAGAAGAAAGGAGATTCGTATGAAGATCATTTTACCAGACGGAAGTGTACAGGAAGCTGAGGATGAATTAAGGGCCATACGCCATACGGCATCCCATGTGCTGGCACAGGCAGTGAAAAGATTGTATCCGGATGCAAAGCTGGCTATTGGACCGGCTATTGATGACGGCTTTTACTATGATTTTGACAGGGAAGGAGGCTTCACACCTGAGGACCTTGAGAAGTTAGAGGCAGAGATGGCTAAGATTGTAAAGGAAAATCTTCCGGTTAAGCCTTTTGTGCTTCCAAGGGCTGAGGCTGTCAGGTTCATGGAGGAAAAAGGCGAGCCGTATAAGGTAGAGCTTATCGAAGATCTGCCTGAGGAGGAGACTATAAGCTTTTACCAGCAGGGCGAATTTGTGGACCTGTGCGCAGGACCCCATATCATGTATACAAAGGGTGTAAAGGCATTTAAGCTTACGAGTATTGCGGGCGCGTACTGGCGAGGCAGCGAGAAGAACAAGATGCTTACCAGGATTTACGGAACCGCGTTTGCCAATAAGACAGACCTGGAGAGCTACCTGACCATGATGGAGGAGGCAAAGAAGCGTGACCACAGGAAACTGGGCAAGGAGCTGGGTCTGTTCATGTTTGCAGAGGAAGGACCTGGGTTCCCATTCTTCCTTCCAAAGGGAATGACGTTAAAGAATACCCTGATTGATTACTGGCGTGAGATTCATTACAGGGACGGCTATCAGGAGGTTTCCACTCCTATTATTCTGAGCCGTAAGCTGTGGGAGAATTCAGGACACTGGGATCATTACAAAGACAATATGTACACCACGGTCATTGACGAGGAAGACTATGCTGTCAAGCCTATGAACTGTCCGGGAGGAATGCTGGTTTATAAGAATCAGCCCCACTCTTACCGCGACCTGCCTTTAAAGGTAGGCGAGCTGGGACTGGTTCACCGCCATGAGAAGAGCGGACAGCTCCACGGTCTGATGCGCGTGCGCTGCTTTACCCAGGATGATGCCCATATCTTTATGAGGGACGACCAGATTGAGGATCAGATTAAGGGCGTAACAAAGCTGATTAATGAAGTGTATACACAGTTTGGCTTTGAGTATTTTGTGGAGCTGTCCACCAGGCCCGAGGATTCCATGGGTTCTGACGAGGATTGGGAGATGGCTACAAACGGCCTGAGGAAGGCGCTGGAGGACATGGGCCTTGATTATATTGTAAACGAGGGCGACGGCGCGTTCTATGGTCCTAAGATTGACTTCCACCTGAGGGATTCCCTGGGCAGGACATGGCAGTGCGGTACCATCCAGCTGGATTTCCAGATGCCTCAGAGGTTTGACCTGGAGTACACGGCTGAGGACGGTTCCAAGAAGCGTCCAATTATGATTCACCGCGTATGCTTCGGATCCATTGAGCGTTTCATCGGCATCCTGATTGAGCACTTTGCAGGCAAGTTCCCGGTATGGCTGGCTCCGGTACAGGTTAAAGTAATTCCTGTTTCTGAGAAGTCTATGGATTATGCAACCGGTGTATATGAAAAATTAAAGGCTGCCGGCATCCGCACAGAGCTGGATCACAAGGACGAGAAGGTAGGCTACAAGATCCGCCAGGCACAGCTGGAGAAGGTTCCCTATATGCTGGTTCTGGGTGAGAAGGAAGCGGCAGAGGGAGCAATCACGGTGAGAAGCCGGGATAAGGGCGACCTGGGTGCTGCGGGACTGGATGCGTTTATTGAAGATATTAAAAAGATGATTCAGACAAAAGAGAAATAACAACCGCAAAAAGGCGCTTAAGATAAGGTTATATCCGTATCTTAAGCGCCTTTAAGCAAATATGACTATTGGAGAAAGGGAACCTATGCCATGGGAACAAGTCCGCCCATATCCATCCGCAATTCTGCGCAGTACAGCACCGGATGTATTCCCGGCAAGTGTTTCTATGGTTAATGCTGTAATATCATCGACAACACATTTGTCAGCTTTTATACAGACCTGTATTGCATTGACGAGACAGTTTTGGGATTCTTTGTTTTTGCCGGCTGCCTGAATCTCATGGTAGATTTGGTTTGCAATGCTCTGGCAATGGTCTCCTTTTGCTTCACATCATCTTTCCAGGTTATTTTAAGTTTCACACCGTTTTTTTTATATCATGAGTTTAATTCCGTACCAGGCTTCCATCCGTCCTCACGGTCACAACCTGCCACGGAATGAATTTCCCGCTGGCCTGGAGGGCGCGTTTCGCGGCATTTTCAATACCGCCGCAGCATGGAACTTCCATGCGGACAATGGTGACATCCCTGATATCATTGAGACGGATGATTTCCGTCAGCTTTTCAGAGTAATCCACCATATCCAGCTTTGGACAGCCGATGAGTGTGATGCGGCCGGCTATAAAGTCATTGTGGAAATTACCATAGGCAAAGGCGGTACAGTCAGCTGCTATCAAAAGGCGGGCATCCTTAAAATAGGGAGCCTGGACAGGAGCCAGCTTAATCTGCACAGGCCACTGGGTCAGACGGCTTTCCGGACATTCTCTGTGAAGGGGGGCGTCGGAAGGGGACAAGTTCCGGCTCTGGTGCATACGGGCTTTTACGGCTGCCTCATCATAGGCAGCTGCCTCCCTTTCCTCAAAGGTAATGGCCCCTGTAGGGCAGGTGGGCAGACAGTCGCCAAGTCCATCGCAGTAATCGTCCTTTATAAGCCTGGCTTTGCCATCTACCATTGCAATGGCGCCTTCATGACATGCGTCAGCACATGCGCCGCATCCGTTGCACAGGTCTTCATTTATCTTAATAATTCTTCTGATCATTCTTTTATCCTCCTCGTTATGAGTACTTTAGCCAATGGATGTTATGATAGAAGTATACAATGAAGAGGACGGATTGTATGTTGTTACAACAACATTTCATATGTGGATTTTTACCATTTTTTAAAGCAGGCATGACAGCGGGAAGATTATGGCGATGGCCGGAAGGATATTTAAGACTTTGGTCCGTTTGATGCCTGCAATTTTTAATCCCACTGCCAGGGTGATGATCCCGCCGCAGGCCTTAAAATTAGCCAGCATGGTATCAGTGACCAGGGGGAGTATGTAGGAAGCTCCTCCAAACAGAAGGATGCCCACGGCAAATTGCGGAACTGCGATAAAGCCTACCAGATAGCCTGCGGTGGTTCCGAAGATAATGGCTGTAAAGAAATCCATGACAGCCTTGGCATAGAGGATGGAATGGTCGCCGGTCATGGCTGAATTCATGGCGCCGAATACCCCGGTGCCGCTGAAGCAGAACAGGATAATCATGCTGATTAATACATCCATCTGTTCGTCATCCAGGTTCACGGGAAGTTTTTGCTCCAGCTTGTGAAGCCCCTTTAACAGATTATCCTCCAGGTTCAGAAGTTCTCCTATGACCGTTCCCACGATAAGGGCCAGTACCACGGCTGACAGACTTTTTAACATGATAATAAGGCTGATTCCCATGGTGATGGCCGACAGACCAAAGATATTGGGCAGGGCTTCTTTTAATTTCTGTGGAAAATAATTTTTTAAAACTGCCCCCAGGATACCTCCCAGGAATACGGCAGCGCAGTTGGTTATGATTCCATATGGCATAGGGCATTTGTCTCCTTGTTTGATTTTAGATGTAATGTTTACTTTGTTGGTTTCCCGGTATCAGCGTGATTTTCCATTCTTTGATATAATTCCTGGAACATTTCCATAAATTTACCAACCTTTTCAGTAGGGATATCCTGAAAGGTATATTCCTCCAGTCTGGCAAATGCCTCCGTTACCTCCCTGCCCATTTCCCTTCCGCGGTCAGTCAGAAAGATATAAAAAGATCGCCGGTTGCCGTCCGTTCTTCTGCGCTCAATAAGGGATTTTGCCTCCATGCCGTTGAGTACGGAGGTGAGGGTAGCGGCTTCTATATGGCAGGCATTTGCTATTTCTTTTTGGTTTGCCCCATCGTGTTCCATGAGATAGTCCAGGACCTTGGGCTGTCCGGGAGTCAGCCCAGTATGGTACAGTTCCGCCATGAGCTGCTTCAGATATATGGCATGGCCTGCCATTAAAAGATAGTGAAATGTCATGAATATACGGACCGCCTTTCAAAATATTTAGAATGCTAATGATTATAATTCAAACTATATACTGTGTCAATTGGATTTTGCCTATGCTGCCGATATTTATTACTTTCCCCGTACTTTACAATCTTCTTAAATTTTATCATATATCAATATTAATTTATCGAATATCAATAAAAATGTATTGAAAAATAGTATAAATGGTGTTATATTCCAAGTAAGGAATCTCAAGTAAGAAATTCCAGGTGAGGCTTTTACCAGGGTAACCCGCAAGCCCCACAAGCCCTTTTGCAGGGCACATAAGCAATACAGAAAGGTGGATTTAGTATGAATATGCGTTTGGTAAGGTTTACAAAAGGGCTTCTGGACATCATGTTTTATGTGGGGATGGCTATAACAGCGGCAATTCCGCTTATTTTCCATTATGTAGGTATGTATATAGAGAAATTCAGGACCTACTACGTGGTTCAGTGTGCGCTTTACATGGCGTCCGGGGTGCTGGCTCTTTTGCTGGTGCTGGAGTTGCGGCGGATGTTTGCAACTGTGCTGGCAGATGACGCATTTGTGATGGAAAATGCGGCATCCTTAAAACGAATGGGGAAATGCAGCTTTCTCATAGCCGTTCTGTCTGTTCTCCGCCTTTTTGTGGCGTTTACTCCGGCCACAGCAGTGATTATTATTGTGTTTTCAATCGCAGGCCTTTTCTGTTTTGTGCTTTGTCTGGTATTTGAACAGGCGATCCGCTACAAGCAGGAAAATGACCTGACCATAATGATCTCTCGGAATCTTGAGTGATCATGCCAGCAAAACTCTGGCATTGAAC
>NZ_JAJCHK010000063.1:0-10290 GCF_020554465.1 Enterocloster sp. 210928-DFI.2.20 | reverse complement strand
AAAGAATGTTGGAAGTGTGCTTTTCAGCACACCCCAACATTCAGTATAGAACCCAATAAAATATCTTCCATAGGACGGAATATACCGGCCCTTCTGATATACCGCATACAAGGTGGTCACAGTGGCGGGGTCTCCCACAGAGAAGCACAGAGGGGGATTGTAAAAGTGTATTTTTCTGACATAGGATTCCGGGGCCAGACAGAGGGCGGTGCCGGAGGCAGCCAGACGGATGGCGATATCGCTGTTGCGGGTAAACAGGAGGACCTTGGGGGTTAAGCCGGCCTTTTTAAACAGTCCTGCCGATATACGGCCCGTTGTCTGGTCCCGGGGGTGGAGGATGTAGGGCTCATGTTCTGTATGTCTTATATCCACCCAGGGATAGCGAAAGCCTTCCCTTGCCATGGCTTTTTCCGCCAGGGGATGACCGGGGGCTGCCACCAGAACGATTTCTTCCTGCCCCAGGTACTCCGCTGTCTGAGCGGGATCCGTGGCCGTGGAATTATAGATGGCAAAGTCCACATTGGGGGAAAGCATAAGCTGCTTTTCAACGGAATGTGATTCCTCCAGAAGATTAATCTGCACGTCCGGGTAACGGGAATAGAACCGGCTGAGTACATCCGGCAGCAGGCAGGAACCACGCATCAGAGCCACCGCTATGGTCAGCTGCCCCTTTTCCTCGCCTAATAAATCCTCGCATTCCGAATTCCAGTCAGAACATATCTGGCAGATTTTTTCCGCATAATCCATGTAGCGGTTACCGATATGGGTTGGAATCAGGTCATTGCCAATACGGCTGAACAGAGGGGAGCCCAGCTGACGTTCTATGTTCTTCACAGCCTTGCTCAGGGCGGACTGTGTGATGAACAGGGAGTCTGCTGCCTTTGTGATGCTTCCATACCTGCGTATGGCCAGCATATACCGGATTTCCTTTGAGATCATGTATGTACCTCCAATGAAAATAATTCATGACTTAGATGATTATTATGACTTTGACACCTACCTATGCACATTGTATAATAAAAATAATATACAATCAAGGGTTTCATCAATATTGCTGAATGGAGGCGCCATGGAAACAGAGAGAGCGGATTTTCTCGTAAGAGGAGCAATGGTTTACAACAGCTACTTTAAAAAGTTTGTGCCGGCGGATGTGTCTGTGTCAGGAGGGAAATTCTTATACATAGATCCCCGAAGGTCCGGCGCGGTGGAGGCTGATGATACAGTGGATGCAGAGGGCCTTTATATGGTGCCGGGGCTGATTGACATACATATGCACATCGAGAGCTCCATGCTGACGCCGGGAGCATTTTGCAGACGGCTGGCAGAGTGCGGCGTCACCACCATTGTGTCGGAGCCTCATGAGATGGCCAATGTGAACGGAATGCAGGGCGTGCTGGATATGATAAGGGCTGGGGAAAACAGCCCGGTTGATATCTTTTACGGGATTCCCAGCTGTGTGCCCTCCACCTCCCCTGAGCTGGAGACCACCGGAGGCATCATAACCTGTGAGGAGATGGAAGGCCTGAAGGAAAATCCCTGGGTGGCCTGTGTGGGAGAGGTTATGAATTACCGTACCATTATCCGGGAAAACCAGCTGGAAATTACCCGGTTCCTCAAACAACTTCGTGAAAAGGACCGGATTTTTCCCATTGAAGGCCATTGCCCTGCACTGCTGGACCTGGATTTGGCCAAGTTTCTGTACCTGGGCATCAATGGAGACCATACGGAGCACAGCTTGGAAGAACTGGAACAGAGGTTTGCCAACGGCATGTTTATGGAAATCCAGGAAAAGATGCTGCGCAGGGAGGTACTGGACTACATCAGGGAGCATGGGCTGGAGGAACATTTCTGCTTTGTGACAGATGATGTGATGGCTGACACACTGTGTATCCAGGGACATCTGGACGCCCTGGTCCGCAGGGCCATGGAACTGGGGATGCCGGCAGAGCAGGCAGTTTATAACGCCTCCTTTACCCCGGCAAGGCGGATGAACCTTTTGGACCGGGGGGCAATTGCTCCGGGGAAAATAGCTGACTTCCTGCTGCTCAGCGATTTGGATACGTTTGCTGTCTCTGCCACCTATAAAAATGGGAAATGTATTTGGCGCAGGGGACAGGACGAAAGGGAACAGCCCGCCCAAGAGCAGCATGGCCCGGACAGGGGACAGGATATGCGCTTTCCGGAGCCTTATTACCACAGTATCCATCTGGAATTCCAGGAGCAGAGCCGGTTTGAGGTTCCCATGGAATCGGATTCAGGCACGGTTATGGTCCGTGTCATGGAAATCCAGGACGGGTCCACCAAGACAAAGGAAATCATCATGGAGATGCCTGTGAGGGACGGTTTCCTTAAATGGGAAGGGACGGGCTGTCTGCTGGCCGCTGTGTTTGAGCGGTATGGAAAGGGCCAGGCAGTGGGATACGGATTGGTAACCGGAGACTGTCACAAGCGGGGAGCCGTGGCTACCAGCTACGCACATGACTGCCATAATATTCTGGTGGCAGGAGCAAATCCTGCGGATATGAAGCTTGCTCTCAACCGCGTCATTGAGATGCAGGGCGGCATGGCTGCGGCGGACGGGGGAAGGATACAGGCAGAACTGCCCCTTCATGTGGGCGGCATCCTGTCGGACCGGCCTGCGAAAGAAGTGGGGGCCAGCCTTGCAAGGGTCCGTGAGGCCATGACAGGCCTGGGTTACAGGCATTATAACCCCATTATGTCGTTCTGCACGCTGACACTGCCGGCCAGCCCGGCCCTGAAGCTGACGGATAAGGGACTGATAGATGTAAAAGCCTGCAAAATTGTGCCGTTAAAGGTAGAAGGACAGAGAACACAACCGTAATAACTGCACCGGAGAAAATCAAGAGGAGGATTAATCATGTCAAAGGAAACTGAAGGTACAGCCAAAAGAGGAGCTTCCAATACCTGGATTGACAGGCAATTCCATCTGGCAGAGCATGGGACCACGGTAAGGACAGAGATTCTGGCCGGTATCACCACATTTGTGACCATGGCATATGTGCTGGGGACTGTCCCTAATATCATGGCAAACGCGGGGCTGGACAGAGGCGTCATGCTCACGTCCATGATTTTACTGATTATTGTTACCACAGTGGCCATGGCCCTGGTGACAAACCGCCCCTTTGCACTGGCGCCCGGGCTGGGCAGTGTTGCAATCGTGTCGGGAATGATTGCGAACAGCGGGATTTCACCTGAAATCACAGCCGGCGTCATATTCTGGAGCGGCGTTATTTTTATTGTGATATCCTATATCGGCCTCAGGGATGCGGTGGTAAATGCCATTCCCGCCAGCCTTAAGCATGCGGTCAGCTCGGGCGTGGGCCTGTTCATTGCGCTGCTTGGATGTAAGAACGCAGGGCTGATTATTGCCCTGGAAGGCAAAAATAACCTGGCCTTCGGCGACCTGAGTTCTCCCTCCGTGCTGTTGGCGCTGATTGGATTCCTGCTGATACTCATCACCAAGCAGATGCGGGTGCCGGGATATATGATTTTTTCCATTTTGATTACCACGCTGGTCGGGATACCCATGGGGCTTACCAGGATGCCTGAGGCGTTTTTCATGGCGCCCAGCTCTCCCTTTGGCCAGTTTATGAAGATTGATTTTCTGGGAGCCCTGCAGTTTGCCTATCTGCCCTTTCTGATTGCCATGTTTGTACCGGATTTCTTCTCCACCTTTGGCACGGCCCTGGGCGTGGGCGCAAAGGCCGGATTTCTGGATGAGGACGGCAACCTGCCCGGTATAGACAAGGTGTTCAAGGTGGATGCCGTGGCAACCGCTCTGGGCAGCCTGTTCTGCATGCCGTGTATGACCACCTATCTGGAATCCTCCTCCGGCGTGGAGGCAGGAGGGAAGACAGGGCTGACACCTATTTCCACAAGTGTCTGTTTTGCCTTTACCCTGCTGCTGACGCCCTTTGCCCTGATGATTCCGTCGGCCGCAACGGCCCCTGCCCTTATCATCATCGGAGTCGGCATGCTAAGTTCCATGCGAAACATCAATTATGATGATTTTACAGAATCCTTCCCTGCGTTTATCTGTGTTGCCTTTACCATATTCGCCAACAATATTGCCAATGGAATCTGTGTGGCCCTGCCGGTTTACGTGGTGCTGAAGCTGGCTTCGGGCAAGATTAAGGAAATGCCCAAAATCATGTATGTACTGCTGGGAGTATGCGTGCTGTACTTCTACAGTATCATTAAATAGTTTATGTAAGAACGCTGGATTACGCCATTCTGCACGGATGCTTTTTGCAGGTGGCAAGGCTCACCGCCACCAGCAGGATTCCGCAGACAAGAGCGCCTGGAACGGTCTCGCCAAGCCCCCAGGGATTGCCGGCCAGTTTCCAGCCCACACATACCACAAAGCCGCCTGTCATGGCAGATATGATGCCCTGGCTGGTGGCTTTTTTCCAGTACAGGGCCGCCAGGGAGGGCAGGCCTGCCGCCGCCGCGTAGAAGGACCAGGCAAACATGAGGACATTGTAGGCGTTTTTGATGTATAGGGCGATGATTAAGGCGCCCATGGCCAGTACCACGGACATGACACGGGACATGAGTATTTCATGCTTTTCCGTCATTTCCGGCATGAAATTTTTTCCCAGGTCATGTACAAAGGTCTGGACCGATACCAGCAGGTAGCTGTCCGCAGTGGACATCATGACTGACAGGATACCAGCCAGAGCCAGTCCTGTAAGGCCGGGAGGCAGGATGCTTACAGCCAGGGCAGGCACCACGGCATCAGAGCTTCCGTAGGAGGCCACCACGTCCGGCAGAATCTGCCGGCCTGCCAGACCCATGAAGAAAACCAGGGCAATGGTTACCATGTAAATGGAAGTGCCCCAGAACATGCCCTGGGTTGCGGCCTTTTTGCTCTTGGCAGCAAAGGCCCTTTGCCACATCTCGGCTCCTGCCAGGGTAAATACCAGATAGGTGACAATGTCGCCCAGGATACTGCCGTTGATATGAGGCACCAGGTAGGATTTGTCCAGGTTCTGCCAGAAGGAGGAAAAACCGCCCAGATAACGAATGCTGGAAAAGGGAATCAGGATGTAGACAAAGATAATCAGCATGAAAAACTGGAGCACGTCCGTGTACACCACGCCGAAGAGACCGGATGCAGCGGTATAGATGATGAAGATGAGAGTGGCTGCCAGGGCGCCGGCTTCATAGCTGATGCCGAATTCATTTCCCAGCATCTTGATGATGGTGGCGGTGGCAGTCACCTGGGCAGCCACAGTGCCCATCATGGTGAAGACGATCATGAAAGCCAGGATACAGCGGGCAGTGCTGTTGAACCTGTAGTTGAAAAGTTCCGGTATGGAGTTGATGTTTCTGGTGAAGCCAACCTCCTGTATGCGTCCGGCGATGGCTGAGAAGATAAACATGCCGATGAGATAGGGGATAGCGGTCATAACCGCCTTAAAGCCCGTGGTATAGGCAATGCCCGCACGTCCCATCATGGCGCTGCCTCCGATGATGGACGCGCACACAGTGGCAGTCAGCACAAAGGGGCCCAGGGTTCTGCCTGCAACGTAGTAATCGCCTGTATTCTTGATTCGTTTGACGAACCATACGCCCACAAAAAGCATGCCTATCATGTAGAGGACAATGATGACCAGATCCAGGTTGGTAAGTTCATGCATAAATCAGATCTCCTTTCGTTGGGGAGCCGCCTTGGGAGGGGGAGGTGATGAAAAATATCTTTGGATGTATTCAGTTTTAGGTAAAGGAAAAGAACGGACTTAACAAAAGAAACCGTCTGCATGGATGCAGACGGAAAAGTATACGACAATACAGCAAAATGATTTACCAGAATGTCCCTGTCCCTCTTCCGCCTATGAGATTAGCTGCCGGGTTCGGGAAAGAAAGGTTCCCTATCATCCGGGAGCCGCGACAGGCTCAGACGGATGAATACACCCCTAAAAATCGGTTCTCCCACTGCTGCATAGCAGCATTAAGCGACTTGGTGATTATGTTAACATTATCTTAACATTAATATATCACAGAAACAGGAGCGTGTAAAGAAATAACCTGTCAGATTCAGCCCATATTCTGTCAGATTCAACTCGACATATCCGGCATTTAGCGTATAATAGATACAGGTATGAATTAAATAAGACAGCCGGCGGCAATGGAATTTTGACGGCCTGGCTGTATCTGGAGGTATTATGTAATGGAAACGGGACCTATACGGGTGGCAATCATGGCAGACACCCATGGAGTGCTCCGGCCGGAGGTGGAAAGGATTCTGGAAACCTGCGATGTGATTGTCCATGCGGGGGACTTTGACAATCAGATGCTGTATCATAAGCTGAATGTGGACCAGCCCCTGTACGCGGTAAGGGGAAATAATGACAGGGGATGGTCGGGGGGACTTGGTCAGGTGAACCGGTTTGAAATCGGAGGGGTTAAATTCATTATGGCCCATGAGAGAGTGGATATCCCCAGCGTGCTTAAGGATATTCAGGTGGTCATATTCGGCCATTCCCATATGTATTATCAGCAGGAAATCAGCGGAAGGCTTTGGCTGAATCCGGGAAGCTGCGGCTATAAGCGTTTTACCCTGCCTCTTTCCATGGCTGTGATGACCATTGAGGACGGAACGTATGAGGTGGAGACCGTCTGGCTGGAACATGGGTACGGGACGCCAGGAGCAGCCACCAGCCAGAGGGAAAAGGCCAAGGCCAGCAAGTATGAAAAGCAGCAGAAACGCTATAAGCAGAAGCAGGCAAAGGGGGAAGGCCAGGCGGATAAGGCAAAGGGAGCGGTCAAGGCAGCCAGATATGGGGGACAGCCGGCAGCCAGGCAGGAAGCTGTCAAACCTGCCCCAGATCAGGAGAAGGAATATCTGTTCCTTATAGCGAAAATCCTGCGCCTGAGAAAGGCCGGTGAATCCAGAGAATGGGTTATCCGGAACCTGGGGGAGAATTTCAGGCTGGCATCAACCATATACGATATATGCGAAAAAAGGCCGGACTCAAATGCCCGGCAGATTTTGGAACTGTTATTGGAACAAATCTCTTTTTAGTGGGAACGCTTTCCGGTGGATGGAACACAATGGGACACACACATCCCGGCGGAGGACACGCCATGGGACACACCGGCACAGCAAGTCAGGATAAAAGTGACCGCATGACGTGGGCATAGATTTCCTGGCTTTTTGTTTTCCAGGTATTGCACATGGCTTCTGCCTGCTCCCTGTCAGGGACGGATAAATCCAGCCGGATAAGGGTCGTCTTATTTTCGCGGACTTCACAGTGGACAATGTAGTCCTGATTAGTCCCCTTGTAGAAGTCGGCCGTTGTTCCCACCTCCTCCCGGAGGCGGAACTTGTTCTCCTTGAGGTACTGGTCCATGTCCTCAATGATGGCAGTGGATATGTTCTTGCCGAAGAAGTTGAGGGTTTCCTCCCCTTCCCTGGTGATGTCATACCGGGTGCTGTTGTGGCTGGCCTCCTTGTGGACCAGGCCGGCGTCTTCCAGCTCATTTAAGGCCTGCTGGAGGGTGAAATAGGTGGTGTATTCATGCTCTGTGAAAAAGTTGGTGAGCTGGGCGTTCGTCAGGGGGAAGTTCACCTGCTTCAACATATAGAGATTCATCAGTTTGTACAAGGTCATAGGTTCAGTAAGCATATCACACACGCTCCATCAGGATTTTCTTATTATTTTCTAATGTGGTCCTTTACCGCGCTGCTGACTACATCTGCCACACGGGGATCAAAGGCTTCGGGAAGTATGTTCTCGTCGCTTAAATCCTTTTCATCCACCAGCCCGGCAATGGCTTCGGCGGCGGCCAGCTTCATTTCCTCGGTGATGGCAGAAGCGCGGCCTTCCAGTGCGCCCTTAAAGATTCCGGGGAATACCACTACATTGTTTACCTGGTTAGGGAAGTCGGAACGGCCGGTCCCGACCACACGCGCCCCGGCAGCCTTTGCCAGGTCAGGCATGATTTCCGGTACAGGGTTTGCCATGGCAAAGAGGATGGCGTCCTTATTCATGGATGCAACCATGTCCTGGGTTACGATTCCGGGAGCAGATACGCCCACGAAGATGTCAGCGCCCTTCATGGCATCTGCCAGAGTGCCGGTCCTGTGCTCCAGGTTAGTCACGTCCATCATCTTTTCCTGCATCCAGTTAAGGCCTTCTGCACCCTTGCTTAGGATACCGCTCTTATCACACATGGTGACATGGGAAAATCCGTAGGTCAGCAGCAGCTTTGTGATGGCAATGCCCGCGGAACCGGCGCCGTTTACTACCACGCGGCAATCTTCCTTCTTTTTACCGGTCAGCCTGAGAGCGTTGATGACGCCGGCCAGGACCACAATGGCGGTGCCGTGCTGATCGTCGTGGAACACCGGAATGTCCAGCCTCTCTTTTAATGCCTCCTCTATCTCAAAGCATCTGGGGGCCGAGATGTCCTCCAGGTTGATGCCGCCAAAGGCAGGCGCAATGCGCACAACGGTCTCAATGATTTCCTGGGTGTCCTGGGTATCCAGGCAGATGGGGAAGGCGTTGACGCCGCCGAATTCCTTAAAGAGAACAGCCTTGCCCTCCATGACCGGCATGGCGGCCAGGGGGCCTATGTTGCCCAGGCCAAGTACGGCGCTTCCGTCGGAGACAACGGCAATGGTGTTGGATTTGATGGTGTACCGGTAAGCTGCCTCCGGATCTGCGGCTATCACCTTGCAGGGCTCGGCAACGCCTGGGGTATAGGCAAGGGCCAGGTCTTCCCTGGAAGCTACCTTTGCTTTTGATGTGGTTTCAAGTTTTCCCTTCCATTCCTCGTGGAGCAGCAGTGCTTTTTCATTGGTTGTCATAATCCATTCCGTCCTTTTCCTTATATAGTAGAAACACAAAAATGCATTTTTATATATCATAACAATTTTGGGAGTGTTTATCAAGTTCCTTTTGAAAATGGTGCTGTTTGGCAGACCTGTATGTTTGAAATCAGTTGGTGTGGGGGCGCCTGCGCGGCGGCAGGAACCGGGGGAGGGGAGGACAAAAGGGAAATGGAAGAACATGGAACCCATGGATTGAACAAAAGATGTAATTAAAACTTTTAAAACCACCCGAAATGTGATATCATGTTACATAAGTGTGGACATTTTACACAGAAGGATAAAGATACAGGTGGTACTATGAGGGAACGTATTAACCGTCTGGCCAGGGGAATCATTGACAATGGTTCGCCGGAGCTGGTGCTGGCACCGGAACGGGTGGAGGCGTCGGTTCCTGCGGGTGAGGTCATCCGTGGCGAGATATTGGTGAGCAGCGGCAATAACCTGCATATAAAAGGGCTGGTGTATTCCAGCCATGAAAGGGTCCGGGTGGTGAACAGTGCTTTTGGCGGGCTCCGCAACCGGATTATATATGAAGTCAACGTGGGTTTTTCAGAGCATGGGGACGAAATCAAGGGATCTTTTTACCTGGTCACCAATGGCGGTGAGAGGGAGATTCCTTATTCTTTGCGCGTACAGGCCGGTGATTCCGGTGAGGTTCTGGGAAACTTAAAGACTCCCAGGGACTTTGCGGTGCTGGCTAAGAAGGACCTGGAAAAAGCGCTGAGGATGTTTGAGTATCAGGATTTTACAGAGGCCCCCTTCATGCAGGATTCCCGGGTCCGTACCATCTATGACGGGCTAAAGGGAAGGGCCGGCAGAAGAAATCTGCTGGAGGAATTCCTGGTGGCCCTGCAGGTCAAGGAACCGGTAAAGCTTACGCTGGAGACAGGAACCAGGATTTATGAGAATCTGACAGGAATCGCGGAAGATTATATAGATATAGCGGCAGGAACCTGGGGGTATGTGTCGGCGGACATAACCGTGGACGCCCCCTTTATTGAACTGGGGACCTTCCGGATTACGGACCAGGACTTTGTCCAGGGCCGGTGCAGAGTGGGGTACCGCATTGTTCCCTCCAGACTTCACAGAGGAAGGAATTTTGGGTGCATCCGTGTTAAATCCCTGCGGGAGGAATTCCTTATTTCCGTGGAGGCAGAGGGGCATCATGGGTCCGGCAGCACGGAGCGTGAATCCGGCTCGGATCGGTTTATGGACCATGGGAGCTTATATAAATATCTGTCCCTGCGTCTGGATTATGAGGCAGGGGTTTATGAGCCGGCCCTTCTACTGAACCAGATGATGAAGGAGACAGAGCACCTCAGGGCTGATTTTCCAGGGGATGCGAGAGCCAAGCTGATACAGGCAGAACTTCTTATATTAAATGATCTCTCGGAATCTTGAGTGATCATGCCAGCAAAACTCTGGCATTG
>NZ_JAJCHK010000062.1:0-11327 GCF_020554465.1 Enterocloster sp. 210928-DFI.2.20 | reverse complement strand
CTGCCATACAGCCTTTCATCTACTGTGGTCACCGTCAGGAATCTATGGGCCGTCTTAAGGGCCGCCAGGGACTTTGACATGGCCTCCTGGCTGCTGCAGTCTACCTCATCCTCAATGATACCCTTGACAGCCAGGTCCTTGCCCTGGGTCAGTTTTATGGTCCCAGCCAGGCTTTCCATAGGGATGACCAGAAGGACAGATGTGCCCTCCCGCTGGCCAGTCTTAAGATAGGTGGACTGCCTCACGTCCTCCCAGTACACACCCTCTATGGGCATCCTGGTGTACATCTCAGTCTTCCCATTCTTGCTGTACAAGTACAGCGTTACATCCGCATTGATATACATATCACACCCCCTGATAACACAGACCGGTATGAGCCAGCCATTTCATAACAATGCTGCGCTGTTCCCTGCTGATTGCCGTAGCAGATTCCTGGGCACTGGCAAAACCGACTGAATATGTGCCAATCTTCTCCGACGTCTTCCCTCCGGATTCCTTCTGCTGCTTCTCCCTATGGTATTCGGATTCCGACAGTTCACAGCAGCACATCTGTACTTCCTCGGGAACATCTGACACACCTTTCAAGCGGTTGAATGTATACCGGTCAATGACCTGGCTGGCAGAACGTGCGTAAAAAAGGAAGCCAGCTGTGATGACCGGCTTCCTCCCCTTCAGGTAATCGTTGATATAGTACGTTTCGTCAGTGTATGCCCGCATCGCGCCCAGCCTCCTTACTGCTTAATCAAGGTTACATCCTTTGTCACTGCCTCAGCTGCCACAGTCACCGTCTCGGTAATCTGGCCGTATCCTGATTTCTTAATCTTCGCGGGGTATGTCCCTGCCCGCAGGTTAAACTCTGCCACACCGGACACGTCCGTTTTAACCCTGGAACCATTCACATCCACAATTGCCCCATCAATGGCTGCTGGTGTCTCGGCGTTGTCTTTAACTGTAAAGGTCACCTTCTGGGTTGTAACCGGGCTTGTAGGCTCCAGGTAAGCGAATGGACACCCTAAACGGTCTTCATCCATCCGGGTTGCCGGGTTCGGCAGTGCCCAGCCCATACGAAATACAATTCGCAGCGCCACCATGTCCTGCTGGGCCAGGTTGTACTCAATTTCCTTCGTTACCGGGTCCTGAATCACACCCTGGTCAAGAATCTTCACCGTCACGTCCTGACGGATGGAATATACCGCCTGTTTGAAATCACCGACAATCAGCTGTGCAATAGTGCTGTCATACGCTCCGTTCTGCGGGAAATACATCGGTGCCCCATCCAATGCATAATTTGTGGACCCCTGCATGTCGGACTTAAAGATGAGACTGCCATCAGTTGACCGGATGCCCCTCAGCTTCGCCCTCATGGTCATGGCGGCCAGGGCTCCGGTAGCCATGTAGCCATCTTCCTCCACCTTGGAGATGACACCGCCTTCGCCCAGAAGCAGATTATAATAATCCGGACTGGATCCCACAGCCACATTGTTTCCCGCCTGTCTGGCCAGCGTGATAATGTCATTCTGCCAGTTACGCGGGCGGTTCACGCCAAAGATGATGGCGCTATCCACGCGCTGTCCAATTGCCTCATTGACCCTCGGTGTGATCTCACCGAAAATATCAAACTCCGCATCATCCAGCACTGCCTCCGGAATCGGCACAATGACTGCCAGCTCTGCGGCTTCAATGAATACATTATCCCAGGCCTGCCTGGTGGTCTGTTTCATGCCGGTATCACCGTCCACCCAATATGCGGTGGGAAGGAAGTCAAGTACTCTCATTCGTGTCTGGTTGCTTGTCATGTTCGGCAGCTTCCGTGCCAGGGACATGAAAGTGGACTGCTTCGGCGCGTCCTGGAAAATGGTTGAAATAACCTGCTCACGGATAATGGCCTCCGCGTCGGCCCTGCTTGTAATATTTACTGGCATAATCTAAATCCTCCTTATTCTCTGCCCAAGATACTTCTTAAGGCATTATTTGCTTGTGTCCTTGTGTCATCTGTTTTCTCACCACCTGGCCCAGGAGTAGGCGCAACCACCCGGGGAATACCGACGTCCTGAAACAGATAGCCCTTATCCTTCTTAACAGCTTCCAAAGCAGCCTTGATATCTGATTCCTGGTTCTTGCTCCCCTTCAGCTTCTCCACATCCAAGAAGGGCATAACTGCCTTGATGTCCCTGGGCTTAAACCCTTCTGCGGTAGTCTTCAGCAGATCGTTAAAATCCCGCTCCGCCAGCTGCTTCTGATACTCAGCGTCTTTATTGGCCAGGTCTGTAGTTAGGGTCTGTATCTTCCCCTGGAGCTCCGATATGTTGACGCCTTCAAAGCTCTTAAGGGTAGCCTGCGCCGTGGAAAGCTGGGTTTTGTATGTGTCCCTCTCCTGCTTAATCCCATTGATGTCTTTGCCATATTCGGCCATGACATAATCAATCTGTTCCTGGTTTAACCCCTTTGCCTGTAAATCCTCTGTTTTCATCTTCTTTTCCTTTCCTGTCCGTCCTTAGGTTATTTGTAGGTGTGTAACCATCCACCAACGGCTGACTGTTTTAGGTCTTATCATCTGACCGGTTTTTAAACATAATAAAAGCACCTGACTAATCAGATGCTTCGCTCTCCCATTTGTATTTATAATCCTTACATATTTCCTCGGGCGGCTTTTGAGCCGATACAATTTCTCTTGGTACACCTTGCGGATATACCCTGCATTTCATACCCATTTCACAGTATTCACATTTAAGGCATATAGGAATTACAATCACTCTGATTCCTCCGTCCTCTGTTTCCATAATGGCCTATACAATCCTGGCCGCACCAAGTGATAATTCTTTAAATAATATGTCCGTTCAGTTTCATACTCTTCCGGGCTCATATCATCGCGCCAGAAAGGCACCTCCTTCAATGTGGCCGATGCCCAGCCGCTACTTTCGCCTACCGTCATATTCCACAAGCCCCTTTCCTTTTGTGTAATCCTTTAACAGATTCTCTACAATTAATGATTCTCTACGTATACTTCTCTCCGACATAGGTATTATTCCGGCTCTGACCTGTCGATTCAGATCATTTAATTCTTTCTCATATAAATCATCAAATATAACCGATTTTAAGACATCGCCAGAACGTTCCGCAACATATTTGACACCATCATTTCTTGCTGCTATCATAACAGGTATTTCTCTTGTTGTCAAAAGTGTCCTCATATCCGGTTCCGAAAAGGAACTGTCCGTGTTATGGTTATGAACGAACGCATATTGTGCATCCGGATTCTTGTCTAAATGCTTCCAGAACCGGTACCCCACCTCATTCTCCATCTGGTTCGTTTCATAATACTCCACCACTCCTGTTTCCAGATTTACCAAATACATGTGTTCGTATCCGTCCGCACCACCTTTTTGTGCAACATTTCTTATTGCTTCGGATAGCCCATTATTCACTACATCTGTATATCCATCAAGCTTTACACTGTAGTCATTATCCGGATGATATCCGACTTTCGTATTAGTATTCCTAATGGCTTCATTTGCGCCCGCCTCCAGTTTTGATATCTTTAACCGCTCCCGTTGTTGCCGCAGGCCCGTTTCCTTAGAAAAATCCACATAGGTCTTATTGGTCAGCCGCAACCGGCACTTAGCAGCAGTGATATCTTCCTTGTCTGCTTCAGCCTTTTCCAGAAGTTCCACATCCTGCTTTTGCTTACGGATGGTCCGCTCCAGGCGGCGCTGATGCTGCAACGCCGCATAGGTGTCATATTCCCGGCCTTTATATACCTTTTTCTCATTTTCCTTCTGATTCTGCTCTGCCAGCCACTCATCCGTGTATTTGCGCTTGCTTATGCCCGGTATAAAGGCAAAGGCGATGTGGTAACAGTTAATTCCTCCAAAGCCAAGCATCTGCCCTTTTCCGCAAACGGTCCGCATCTCCTCACTGCTATAGACCTTCCCCTGCCAGCGCTGGTGGTTCTGATAGCCTGTCCCAGTGTTTCTGGCCCCCATGTGCCAGTCCACCTCGCAGTAGTCTGTCTGCAGTGCCTCCATGTTCTTCTCGTTGACCTTATCTGTCATCTGGGCCACGCCCGTCATCACCGCGCGCCTTGCTGCCACCTCAATCCGGTCAGACTTTCCAGATGCATAATCCACCGTCCGGATGCCGCTGGCCGTCATCTCGTCAATCACCTCACCGATAGCCTGGCTGTATGTCCTGGCGCCGGTGGTGATTCCCAGCATGGCCTTGTCCAGGCTGCGCTCCAGGTATTCAGATAGTGGCGTGAATACCTTCTTGCTGCCGCCCATCGGCACGTTAAAACCTGTTGTCTGAGTGATGTTTTCCAGTGGCCGCAGGCTGTCCTTGGTCTGTCTCCTGGCAGCATCCACAACCTGCTGCAGCCATTGGTTGCTCTCATAGGACTGATAGTCCTTGCCAGCAGCCTCATAGATTGCCTTGTTGCGGATGTAGTCAGACTTGGCCGCCTGCTCATAGATGTCATCCACCTGAAGGCCCGCCTTTCTGATGCCCTCACCTAACAGCTGTTTAATTCGCGCCCGGCCTACTCCAATGGCATCCATCCTCACCAACAGCCAGTCAATGACCGAAGTAACCCGTGCAGCCTCCTTGATGCGCTGTATGATCTCATCCATGATGGACAACTCCAGAGCCGTCATGGTGCGTTCCAGTGGTTTGGGCAGCTTCTCCAGCTCCTCTGGTGTCAATCACATCACCGCCTATTCTTCTGTCATTGCCGGTTCCGGCAGATTCTTGACCGCCTCTTCCAGTGTTTCCCCATAATACTTAGCCCGATACTCTTCTAATCTCATAACTCCCATCGCTACATCCTTACGGTCCTGCTCCCGCTCAGTCTCTGCGTCAACCATCACACTGTCATCCCAGTCAGATGACACTTCGTAATCATTGCTGGCCGGAACCAATCCATATAATGCCGACCAGAAACTCATAGCATACACCAGGTCTTCTAAGGCATCCTGCAGGGCCATCTGGGTATCAGAGACCATCACATAAGAGCGCTGCTTGCTGGTCTTAATCTCAGTGGCTGTCTTATCCACGCTCTGTGGGTCTGACAGGGTGCCATAGGCCAGGTTACAGTTGAACTCCACCAGCTTTAGCTGGTTATTAAATCCGTTAAACAAGGCTGTGTCCCTTATTTCTGGGCTGAAGGTGTCAATGAAAGGCTTATCCGCGGCGCCCGTATTGTATTCCACGTTTCGGTATAACCGTTCCTTACCTCCCGGATACTCAAACTTGTCCCGGTCCTGGTTGTACTTTAGCAGGGAGGTGGCAATATGGACAGCCAGCTGTGTCCCCTCATACTCCCAGCAGATGTTGGAATAGCGCCTGTCTGCCTCCCGGATCAGGTCCACGGCCCTGGAAAACACAGATACGCCCAGTGGGCTGTCGGAATCGTCCGCATTGGCCAACGGTACCTTAAAGTACCCAAACAGCAACCGGTCTGCCCCCTCAAGTAGCAGCTCCGGAACCAGCTCCGACCACCTGTCTATGGAGCTGACCACCACTTCGCTGCCAAGGCTGTAATCATTTGTGGCCACAAATGCACGGTTGGTAATATGTACCCGTTTTCCCTGCAGCGTGTGTACCTCCAGCCTGGTATATATCTTCTGACCCTTCCGGAACTGCTCTGTGAATACACACTGCGTAATCCGACCGGAACTATCGAAAGACAACGGGAAGAAACAATCAGCCTGTACAAACTGTACTTCAATACCCTGCTGGGTAATGTACGGCTTCATCACCAGGCCGCCTTTAGCACATCCGTATTCGACATACCGGCGCAAATCCTTGATCACCTTACGCTGATATTGCTCATTCAGGTAATCCGCCGCCGTTCCACCTGTCACCTCAGATTTAAGCTCCAACGTCACCAGGCGCGCAATCTCTGAGGCAATGGCCGGCGCTAAGTTCGCACTGAGCACGTCCTTGTTATTCACCCAGGGGGACCGGTTCTCATACATCCGGGTCCACAACTCTATCTGGTTCGCCATCTGGGATGTCAGGCACACATCCACCTGCGTGTCCGCATCCTTATTCAGGACATTCGTGATTAAGTCCAGCATCTTTGTGAATCTCATCGTCCCCTCACCTCCTATCCATACTTTATGAGCCTGCTAATCTGCCGTTCAAACGTATACTCAAAGCTGTCCAGGCTGTCAATATCGCTTGTGCCATCATCTAAGCGGACATTCTTCGTCAATTCCTTTGGGTCCCACACGGCTGTACTCAGGGCATCCACAAGGCTCTGACACTCTCCCTGGACATAATAAAAACGCCCCTGTGCCATCAGTATGGCGGTGGCGTTAATCCTGTCATTAATTTCAGTCTTCAGTGCATTTTCTACACGTACCCATCCAAGTCCATGTTTACGCAGGCTGCTCCGGATGCCAGCTATCAGCGTCTGCTCTGCGCTGTCTGCATACACTGTTGTAATGTACCCGTACCTGCTGATAATCTTCTGGCAGAAGTTACAGAACATGGTCCCCAGCATTTCTGGGTCAATCTCTATCTGGTTCCCCTTCTCGTCCTTGCAGCCAATCCATTCTGATGCCAGGACAACCACGTTATGGTATCCCCTGGTAATGGCTGTGGCCGTGAAGGCATGGCCGGAACCACTGCCGCCAAAATCAATCCCCAGAATAATTTCCATGATGTCTTTAGGCTTATCTGTCAGGCGGAACGTGTACTGCTTGGTACTTGTATCATCAGCAAACCGGCGATAGATAAGGCCGTTGGCCACCACGCGCATTCCCTTGATGTCCCGGAGGTACCAGATACTGTTCTTATCATACCGGCTTTCGACCTCCCGCAGACGCTCTGTGGTAATGTTGATGTTGTCGTAGATGGTGCAGTGCATATAGTTGTATCCGCCCGGGAAGTCCCCTGCATCTGCCTGCCTTTGATACTTGTCTATATACTCCGCATAGATGGGTGCTCTTGGGTTATCCGGATTCAGGTCCCAGAACACCTTCAGGCGCTGGGCTGCCAGCTGACGGTTGAATGCCTCCTTGATGGTATTGTCATGATGCAGATTAATCTCAGTTGCAATCCACATGCCGTAGGAATTGCCACGGATTTTCTTAAAGCTGTCCTCCTTTGCTCCGCCTGCAAATATGATAATCTTCTGCCTACCGTGAGTCGCAGGGCCTTTGACGAATAACGCTTCATTGTCTTTGTACTTCCCCCAGTGGCATTGACCACGGAATATCCATTCAAGGCCAAAGCCATTGGCGTCACCGATATTAAGCTTGGCGTTGGCCATCGTGGATCCAGTGGCCAGGTGGATCCGGTCTGGTGTGGTTTTTAATTCATGGGCAAAGGCAAACACGTTATCCACTGTCTTGCCGGCACGGACCGCACCTTCCGCCACATTATACATGCAGGCTTCGCACCTGCGTATATAATCCTTGTGCTTCTCGGAAAAGTTGAACGGGATGGTCTTTTTCCTGACAAACCTATTTACCGCTGCCATAGATATCCCCCTCTATCTCATCCATGTCCTCCAGCTCCTGGTTGTTCCCGGTTAGCTTATCCGTCTGGGCCCGGAGCTGTGCAATCCGCGCCTTCTGCTCCTCACTGGCCAGCTCCCAGTTTTTATGCAGGAGCTCATCATACTGTTTGATAAGACCCTCCAGCGTCTTCTGGGCCCGGGCCTGCGCCTGCAGGAAATTTCCCTGCTTGTCCCAGGCCTGCTGTACCTCCCAGCGCTCCTCCGTGACCGTCTCCCCATCCTTATGGCCCACCTTCTCAATGGTCTTATCATTCCGGTCCCTCACATACATGATGGACTGCGCCCGGATGATTGCAGCATACGCAATCTGCACCTGGTCCCAAAGGATGTCTAGCGGGTCCGTGGGCATCTCCTGGATAATGGAAACGGTCTCCTCAGGCAGGTACTTGCTGAAGAAACCGTATTTTTCTGCGTTCTTATTCTGTTCTGGAGCTCCCCCTTCGTTACCAACAGCATTGCTGTTTCCAGGCTGCCCACCTTTCTTCTTAACCGAACGTTCGTTATTTTTATCCGAACGTTCGCTATCCCACTTATGGGTACATTTCCATCGGCGGACCGTCCCCTCCGGCAGGTTTAGTTGACTTGCAATCTCAACTAATTTGATGCCTTTCCGGTACATGGCCTTGGCCTGTTCTATTCTTGCATCTGGCGCCCTGGCCATGCCTCCTCACCTCATTTCGTGTTGTTTTGGGAATAGAAAAAGAGCCGCCCGGAGGTGACTCCTGCTTACTATTGAATAAAATCATTGTCCATGAGTCCAATAATACGGTGACATATAATATCCATTAAATTTAGGCCAGTAAATGCACTCAACCAAAATGATTAACGGAACAATTACAAGTAATAAATATAACAATAAACGAAATAATCCATTAAATGATGTATTTTCTTTATCTACGGCATTAATATCCTCCTGTGATGCTTTTTCGGTATTATTCACAATTTGATGATATAGTAGTTGTGCTTCGTTTGTTATTGAATCTCCTTCATTTACAAGTGTTTTTTCTATTTCTTCCTTTGACTTAGAAATCTTTTTTATCCTTTCTTGATAATTCGCAAGATTATTTATAACGGAGAATATTAACATAACCACGGAAATCATGATATTACAAAAAGGCAGTAGATATGGGTTTATTGCTTTAGAAAATATAAAGGCTACAAGCGAATAAGCTATTAAAATGATACTATAATAAATCAGTAAAAAATTGTACACCCTTGACTTCCTCTCAAGCCTCCCTATCATGTTTTCATAAATTAAAACTTGACGCCGCATTACGCTCCTCATACAAAATCCCCCCAACGCATTCATTTCTTTATCATACACCAAAATCTGACAAAAGAAAAGCCCCCGCCGCACTGGCAGGGACTCATCCAAAGGAGAAAATCTGTCTATGTATCTGGAAAACGTCATGGGGGATAAAACCAGATACCTCACCGGTTGTGTACCCTGCGGCATTGTCCCGTTAAAGTACAGGTCTGTCTTATGAGGGATTACACAATACCGGTTAGCCAGCCGCCAGGCTGTGATACCTGGCGGCCGTTGCTTAAATGGGGAGGGTGCAAAACCAATCAGCTTTCCGCTTCATCCAATTTTGCATATTACAATTATAAATCGTCCAAACGGACATGGCAAGGACACGATTTTGACATGCTCCTGTCAAGGCCCTAATCCAGCATAAGGGCGTCTGAACCAAAGAGGTATACACTAAGTATCCCTGTAAGCTCCGTTATCCACCGTCTGGCCGTCCGCTCTCCATATCCGTAAATCTCTGCAATATTCTCGTATGTCATCCCATCCAGATAGAAATACTTAAAGGCCAGATACTTCTCATGCGTATTTTTCCGACACTCCTCATCCTCCAGGAGCTTCAGGCACTTGTCTATGTGACCTATCATGACAACGCTCCGGAGCTTGCTCTTAAGAATGCTGTTGATAAAAATATCCTCCTCCGTGAACTCCTCCAGTTCTTCCCTATTGTCCATATCAGAAAGCTCCGCCACGCCCTCTTCCACACTCTGACAAATTCTGTTATAATTCTCCATCAACTTCTTAGTATTCTGGAAAATCTTTGTGCGCTTATTTCTCTGTGTCTGTTTCTCATGTTCTTTGACCGCTTCCTTTGCGGCCAGCCTTGCCACTTCTTCCAGTGCTTCTGTCTGTTTCACCGGCATCACCTCCTCCTGCATCCAGATGCGGACACGCCCAGCACCCGTACCGTATCCTGCCCTTGTTGTTGCGCTGACCATCACACCCGTGACGCCCGTTGTCTATGTAACATTGTCTCATAGTACCATATCACTCCCTTCGGCGGCTCCCGCAGCTCCGGAACCGGGCACAGGCTGGTGTACATGTAGGCCGGCGCCGTCCGGATGCGCTCCTTGATGGCCTCGTCGGCCTGAGCGGCCAGGGCCTTGCTGCGGTCGATGCGGCTGACCTTGGACTGCTTACTGCCTTTCTTTCTCATGCCTGCCTCCTAATCATCCGCATCAATCAATATCTCTTTCTCTAAATCTCCATCAGCATTCAGGATGTCCACCACAGCGGCCATAGCCATAGGCCTGTACTTTTTCTTTGGATACTGCTGGAACACTCCACCATCCGAGTTATAACCGTAGATATCATAATACTTGTTAGCAAGACGCTTATCCATCGGAATGGAACTGTTAGTCAGTTTCACCTTAACACCATCGGGGTATGTAAATATAATCTTCCACATGATTTAATCTCCCTTCGTATCGAAAATGTCAGCAAATTGATTCCTTCCGCAATTCTTTCAATCTCTAACTTTCATTTGCTGCCCTCCTGTTCCAGGCCTCGATTACAAATTCGACTGCATTTCCAGTAGGGGCCTTTCCAATCCATCCATCTGTCAACGCCTGTGTGGATGCCTTACATGTACCGCAAATTACCTTTACTCCATTATTAACATATAGATATGCCTTCTCTCCGCAAAACGGACATGGCTTCAACTCTTCCATTAAGTACTCCCTTCGTATCGCAAATGTCAGTTTGGTTCATCATGATATTTCAATGCCTGGCCGCAAGTTGGACAGAAATAATCATCATCCTCAACCACATCTGAATCACATACCGGACAGAGGCACTCTGCTTCATCACCAGCTGAATAATATGATTGATATGCTGGTGTCCACACCACCATTTTCGGCTCACTTTTGTCTTTTAAATATTGGACTTCTCCTGGCGTCAGGCCGGTATCCTCATAGGCTTTCAGCTTTTCTTTCTGTTGCAGCATGATTGCCTTCACCCGCTGCAGTACCGACAACGTAAAAGTATTATCCCGTTCGGCATTGGATTTTATAGCAGCGTCCAGCTCTATGATGTCTTTTTCAAAATCTCTTTCCATCCAGGCTCCTTTCTCCGGTTCTCCCAGAAATTTTAATTGTCCATAGTAACCACAACAATAACTACCGCTGACATAATAATTGCTGTGACTGATCCGCAATAAAAAAGAATATCTCCCACGCCCTTAAGCCCCGCTACATAAGCCACTGGTGATAACATGGCACACGCTAAAACTATCACGGCCACTATTTTAAAAATCAAATTTCCCATGTAAACCTCCTAAATACTAATTCACACGACTATTCCACCGTGCCATTGTTTCTTCTTTGCTTTCATCATGCCCTGCTGTGCAGTCACAGCCAAAATATGTCTGGCATTGCGGGCAAGCTACTCTGTATATGTTCCCATAGCATTTCGTTATTGTCGGAAATTCATTCCCACAAAATGGACAAGGCTCTAATCGTTCCATCTATGCTCCTTCCTCCGGTTCTCCCGGAAAAT
>NZ_JAJCHK010000061.1:0-11979 GCF_020554465.1 Enterocloster sp. 210928-DFI.2.20 | reverse complement strand
GTTCAATGCCAGAGTTTTGCTGGCATGATCACTCAAGATTCCGAGAGATCATTTATTCTTTTGAGACCTTCGGATCGACAACTGCGTACAACAGGTCCACCGCGAGATTAACCAACGAGAAACATGCCGCAACGAACAGAACGCTGCCCTGGACAATGGGGAAATCCCTCTGCTTGATGGCCTCAATCATCAGACGCCCTACCCCTGGAATGGAAAATACAACTTCTGTCAGCATAGCGCCTCCTAAAAGCGTTCCGAACTGAAGTCCCACCACGGTGATAACAGGAATCAAAGCATTTCTGAACACATGCTTCATGATGACCACGCTTTCCTTCTGTCCTTTTGCCCTGGCTGTCTTGACGAAATCCTGGCGTATCACCTCCAGCATGCTGGAACGTGTCATCCTGGCCACTACCGCCGTACTCTGCATCCCCAGCGCAAGGGCGGGCATAATCAACTGCTTAAAACTTCCGAAACCCGAAGGTGGCAGCCATCCCAGATTGACAGAGAACAGAATAATCATCAGGATGCCGATCCAGAAGATGGGGGCCGATGTTCCAATGAGCGCCAGCACCATAACGGCATTGTCCAGAAGGGAGTTCTGCTTGACCGCAGAGACAATTCCCAGGAAGGTTCCCAGGATGACGGCGATGATGATTGCCGCTGTGGCGAGCTTGACTGTGTTGGGAAACACTGTCATAATCTCGTCCAGTACAGGTCTTCTGGTGGAGTAGGACGTCCCCAGATCCTGATGTACTACGATATTTTTGATATAGCGCCCATACTGTACCAGAAAGGGATCGTCAAGTCCCAGCTCCAGCCGCAGTTCCGCCTGCGCTTCTGGGGTAGCTGATTCACCCAGCATCATCCGGACCGGGTCCCCTGGCGTCATGTAGAGCAGCAGGAATACCAGAAATGACACACCCACAAGCACCAGAACCAGATATACCAGCCTTTTCATTGTGAACTTCAGCATAGTTCATTCCTCCATTATACATTTTCATGTAGTATTTATGCATTTTATTATACTACGCTGTATTTTGGAAATATATTGGCACAATAGGATAATCCCGCCCCCCTATTTTCATCCTTCCAGTGCACCCCTCCTTTATTCATTTCCACCAAATTTATGATATACTTATAACAATGATTTTATTGTTATTGTTTATGAATATAAGATTTAGTTATCTGTATTATACATAAATGCGGCGGGGAGCATCCAAATGAAAAAACTGACAGTGGCTGACATCTTACAACTGGATATTCTGAAAAATGTAACAATATGTGCGGGAGCCGCAGGCCTGTCTCATTTTGTCACCGGCATCACCACAGCCGAAGACCCGGATCTGATCCAGTGGCTTACCGGCGGCGAAATTCTTCTTACTTCTCTGTACGGAGCCGTAACCGGCCCCCTTTCCTTCAAAGAATATATTGATGCCCTGGCCTCAAAACACATCAGCGCTTTGTTCATAAAGACTGGGGAGCGCATGCCGGAAATCCCGGCGGAAATCACTCAGTCCGGCAGCCAGTACGGAATTCCCATTGTACAGCTTCCCCCTGATGTGAGCTTCTTTGACGTGGTGTCTTCTGTCATGAAACAGATCCTGAATAACAAAGCGCAGTACTTTATAGAGCTTCAGAACAATATGTCACAGCTTCTGGCCTCCGGGGCCGGAGAACAGGATATCCTGGATTACCTGGCTGAATATGTGCCTGCTTCCATTCATCTGTGCGATTCTGATAAAAATATTATTTTTACTTCCCAATCAGAAGAATTCCACTCTGAAATGGCCATAGCAGACAGGATCTCGCTTCCCATTATGTGCATGGGGGAGGTGTGCGGCTATCTGGAAGCTGCGACCAACCGTTATCTCGATGAAAATCTGGAAGGACTTCTGAAAAATGCGGCAAATCTGTCTGCCGTTCTCTATCTCAAAAAGTATTACACTGTTGAAATAGAGCAGAGATACATATCCGGGTTTTTAAAAGAATTGTTTCGACAAAATATGGGAGTAAAACAGATTGTAGAGAAGGCTGAAGGGTATGGCTGGCACGAGAATGATTCCTATCTGGCAGTCTCCATTCAACTGGAGGCTGCCAGAAACATAACCAAGGTTCCTGAGGCGCTGGCAGAGATGACGCGCCTGATTCCCAAAAGCAACTATTACTTCTGCATCCAGGATGATCTGCTGAATATAATATACAGGACAGAAAAAAAGCTCTCTCCCCCAGAATTGTACGATCTGGTCACAGAAGTTATTACAAATTTAAACCAATACATTTCAAAAACATATGGCTCTTTTACCTTCTACGCAGGTATCAGCAGCATCGCATCTGAATTGTTCCAGCTTTCCCAGAAGATTCAGGAAGCAGCAGATTCCCTGCAGTTCTGCCGCGTGTTTAACAACAGGCTGGTAAAGTATGAAGACATGGGGGCACTGCGCATGCTGGCCACCTATTCCCACCGCAGCAACCTGGAACAGGTGATTCCCCCTGCAGTGACCAGATTGGCGGAATACGACAAGCTCAATAATACCCAATATTTAGAAACCCTTGATTCCCTTCTTGGAAATAACCTGAACCTGAGCAAAACCGCCAAACAGCTGTTTATCCACTACAAGACAATGCTTCACCGCATGGACCGTATCTGCGAGATTGCAGAGATATCCCTGGATGACAGACAGACCCGGCTGGATGTAGAGCTGGGAGTAAAACTTTATATGATGCTGCCCAAATAAAAAACGCAGCATATAAAAAAGCTAGTAATCCGAGATTCATTCTCGAAATTACCAGCTTTTTTTTAACTGGGCTACAAGGATTCGAACCTTGAAATGACGGAGTCAGAGTCCGTTGCCTTACCATTTGGCGATAGCCCATTATTCAGTTTATCCGCAGCGCCCTGCCCTGACTGTTTGTCCTGATTGGCGGCTGCGGAGTTTATTATACCCATATTGTGGCAATTAGTCAAGAACTTTTTTAAATTTTTTAAATTTAATATGAAACAGACTCAAAAATGCCGGATTTAGCCGATGCATTACGGGCAGGCGTCCCCTGCATCGGAGTAGTCGGGTATCCACCCTTCCAGCACGTTGGATACCTTCTCGATAAAGAAATGGGAAATGCTTCCTACGATGAGGGCGGCCAGCACGGTTCCTTCCCTGATTCCCAGCACATGGCCCGTAAAGAACAGGGAAACCCCCACAGCACTTGCCACAATGCTCATATCAAAACCCGTTTTTACCAATCCAAACCTCCAGCCGGTAAGCCCTGCAATTACACGCACCAGCCCCTCTCCAGGAAGGATAAGCACATTGGGAATCACCTCAAAGGCAATACCCAGCCCCAGGAACACGCAACCCAGCAGCAGCATGAGCACCTGCCCCACATAGCTTCCCGTCTTCCAGAACCCCAGAATATACATCCATCCGTCTATGCAGGCGGAAAACAGCAGGGCGGCCGGAAGCTGAAGCAGCTGTATCTTTCCAAATGCCTTCCCCAGAAGGGCGGCCTGTATCAGGAACATGACCGTGTTCACCAGCATGGTAAACTCTCCCAGGCTGTGAGGGAATATAAACGTCAGGACAAAGGCAAGGCTGGTAATGGGCGACGTGCCCAGTCCGGCTTTTGTAATCAGGCTGATACCCAAGGCGCTGAATATGACACCTGCAATAAACATGCTGTAACGCTTCAACTTATCTGAATTTTTCACGTGTTTACACCTCTAAAAATTTTTGTATAACCTAATTTTTTTTATATATCTTATGATATCACGTAAACCCACGGCTCACAATGGGCATTCTAACTTAAGTTGACTCCATATTTTCGTCACAATGCATAATCATTTTTAGATAACCTAAAATTTTTTTAGATTTTTCTATGCTTTCTCACCAATGTAATATGGGCATACATGGTCACCGCAGCGCTGAATCCCAGCTGTACATAATACGCAATACCTCTGGACAATACCATGGCGGGCAAAAGCAGATCCCCGTAAAAAATAGGATCGAATATGGTCAGGAACAGATGCTCGCTGATTCCCATGCCCCCCGGAAGAGGCAGCATATCGGCGGACACAGAAATCGTTGACTGGAGAAGCACCAGGGTAATCATGGCCGTCCCCTTAAGCCCAAAGGCCCTGTACACAAAATATGTCACTGAAAACAATGCCAGCCGCTGGCAGAAGGTGAGAAACAGCACTCTGAGCAGCACATGCTTGTGCTGGCGCAGGAAGGCAGCCGTATCATTATAATGCTCCATGGTAAGGAGCAGGCGCTCTGTCCTGGAGGTTTTTTTCTTGAGGAAACGAAAATGCTCCAGAAGTCCCAGAACCCGCATTGCCATGTCCCTGGCAAGAGATGTGTGGAAAGCCAGAACCAGCATGGCGGCGCAGAATACCACATTAAGCCCCAGCCCCAGATAGTAGACAGGCATGACCTCGTACAGGTAACGATTTAAAAAGCCCTGGCCGAATACAGCCAGAAGACAGCCAATCACCACCAGAACGGATTTGTATGTAATGGTTACCACCATGAGCACCACTGTGGCCACAGGCACGGGGATCATGTTCTTCCTCATATAGTAAACCTGGGCCGGCTGTCCTCCCCCTGCCGAAGGCGTGATGCAGCTGAAGAAAAAACCCACAGAGGAATACAGAAAACAGGTCCTTCTCTTTGTCTTTATGCCCAGGGTGCCCAGCAGATAATGCAGGATAGCAGACTCCGCCCATATGAAAAAAATAACACAGCCAACCCCCATAAGCAGGTATACAGGAGACGCCTCGGATATGGTGTCCGCTATATCGCTTAAATCCTCACCCGAAAATACACTGTAAATGGTCAGAACAAATACAGTCAGAAGGAATATTCCGTTGATCAGATTCTTCTTTTTATCAGACATGTTTTCCCCCTCTCCCCGTCACGTCCGCCGGTATCCCTTTTACGCAGCTTCATATCCCCGCAGGATTCTGCCCCCATGGATTACCAGACTTGCAGGTTCCCTCCCCGCAGGGTTCCCGGTCCGAAAACAGAAATATAACAAAAAATCCCGTCAGGCATAACGCCTACGGGACCAAGATATAACAAACTGGGCTACAAGGATTCGAACCTTGAAATGACGGAGTCAGAGTCCGTTGCCTTACCGTTTGGCGATAGCCCATCAACACAACGAAATGTATTATATAATATAGTCGGCAATTCGTCAAGTGTTTTTTTCAATTTTATCCATTTTCTAGCACATTATTTTGTTTTATTCGTTTTCCATCCCCTGGCTTACGGTCTTACCCGGAACATCTGAGCAGCTCCTGAAGCTTTTTCATGGATCGGTTATACTTTGACAGTACCGTAGCTAATGGCATCTGGAGCGCCTCCGCCACTTCCCGGTGCTTCATGCCTGCGGCTGCGTGAAGAAGTACAATCTGCCGCTCCTCACGGCTGATTCGGCCCAGGGCGTCAAGCAGCACCTTACGGTCCGCGGCCTGTTCCAGGGGAGCGCAGTACTCCCCCTCCTCTTTCTCAGCCAGGTCCTCCAGAGCCACGTCCGCCTTCATCTTCTGCTCCCTGAAGCGCATATAGCAAAGATTCCTGGCTATGGTGAATACCCAGGCCAGAGGCTTGCCCTGGGGGACATAGGACCCTGCCTTGGTCCACACGGTCAGATAGGTGTCCTGCATCACATCCTCGGCCTCCTCCGGATTCCTGGTCAGGGACAGGATAAAGCTGTACACAGGCCTGGCCGTGTCCTGGTAAAAGAGGTGGAACGCCTCCATATCCCCATCTCCCATGGCCTCTATCATCTCTTCCTGTGTCATCCAGCGTCCCCCTTCCAGGACCAGCCCGGCGCCCATATCAAGCTTACTCCCGGCTTTCCGAGATAAAGCTGTTTTCCATGGTTATGACGCAGCAGCAGCGCCTGTCTTTTTTCGCCACGTCCTCAGTGATCCTTGCTTTCAGTTTACCCAGAACCGATGGCTTATATTCCCTGGGAACCACCAAATCAAAGATCAGGTTGATGCGCTCCACGCCGTCCACCATCCTGAAGTCGTGGAACGTAAGCCTGCTGTCTATTCCGTCCAGAACAGACGTCACTAACTCCTTAAACTCTACTACCCTCTCGTCGTGGGTCTCCACCGGGTCCATATGGATAACCAGCAGAATTCCCATCCGCCTCATGGCCTCCCGCTCAATGCGGTCAATGATTTCATGTGTGCGCTCCACGTCGCAGTCATTGGGCACCTCTGCATGAATGGATGCCATGCTTCGCGAAGGGCCGTAATTATGTACAATCAAATCATGACTGCCCACAATTCCGTCAAAGCTCTCCACAAAGCTTGATATTTTGTCATAAATCTCAGGGTCAATGGCTTCTCCAATCAGGGGCGCCAGGGTATCCTTGGCTATGTTCACGCCTGCGATCATTACCACCACAGACACGATGAGTCCCACAATACCGTCCACATTGAATCCAAATGCCCCGTATATTCCGATGGAGCATATGGTAGCGGAAGTAGTGACCACATCGCCCAGCGCGTCTGCCGAGGTGGCCAGCATCACCTTGGAATTGATACGCTTTCCCAGCTTTTTATTAAAACAGGAAAGCCACAGCTTAATGGCCACAGACATAAAAAGTATCAGTATGGATATCCACCGAAAGCTCATATCCTCAGGATGCAGTACCTTGCCAAAGGAGGTCTTAAACAGGGAAAAGCCCACCTGTATGACCAGGAATGCCACGATAAAGGCTGCGATATATTCTATTCTGCCGTGACCAAAGGGATGGTCGTCATCCGCAGGTTTTTCCGCCATTTTGACTCCCACGAATCCAATAATGGAGGAAGCCGCATCCGACAGATTATTAAACGCATCCGCCATAACAGATATACTGTGCACCAGGATGCCGATACAAAGCTTGGATACAAAAAGAAGCAGGTTACAGCCGATTCCCACCATGCTGGTCAGTGTCCCATAAGCCGTCCTTACACGTACATCCTCCACATTGTCATGATCTTTAACAAATCGTTTCACTAAAAATCCAGTCATATCAAATCACCATACTCCACTTTTTCCAGGAATAACCCTTCAGGCGGGGCGGTAAAACCAGCCATAGAACGGTCCCCGGCCTCCAGAATAGCTGCCATTTCCTCCGGTTTTCGTTTACCCGTCCCCACCTCTATAAGGGTGCCTGATAAAATCCGTACCATCTGCTGCAAAAACCCATTGCCCGTAAAGGATATATGGATTCTGCTTCCCATCCGGTAAAAGCATATGGATTCAATGGTGCGGATTGTTGATTTCTTCATTTTCTTATTGCCGCAGAAGCTTTTATAATCATGGGTTCCCGTGAGAATGGCCGCTGCCTGTTCCATCTTTCCCACATCCAGATCCTGCCCCAAGCCATAGTAATAATAACGCTCAAACACATTCTTTTTGGGAGCTGTCTCTATCTGGTAGCGGTATGTTTTCCTCAACGCATTCAAACGGCTGTGAAACCGTTCCGGCATCACGCAGGCCCTTGTAACGGCAATGTCCTCCGGCAGGTACCGGTTCATATACCTCATAATCTCGTCCGGGGTCATGTCCTTCGCCAAATGGAAATTAGCCACCTGGCTTTCTGCGTGGACCCCCGCGTCTGTCCGTCCTGAACCGTGGACCTCCACCGGACTGCCTTCCAGCTTTTCCAGAACCGCCTCCAGCTTGCCCTGGATGGTCCTGTCTGTATTTCCCTGCTTCTGCCAGCCGTCGTATCTGGTGCCGTCATAGGACAGCCACACTCCTATATTCATTCTCTGCCTCCCTGCCTTGCCCTTTCTTTTTTCCTGCGCAGACAACACAGCGCCCCCACGGTAATCGCCATCCCCGCGGCTGCTCCGCTCATATCCAGCCATACATCGCTTATCTGGCCGGACCGCCCTGCCACAAAGAGCTGAATCGTCTCATCCACAAAGGGAACCATAAAAATCATCATCAGTACATCCCTGTTAAATATCCTGTATCTTCCATTTCCCCCGCAGGCCTTGACCATCAATCCTCCCAGCACCGCATACTCTGCAAAATGGGCTGTTTTTCTGACAATGTGCTCTGTCAGCCACAGATGCTCCCAGCCCAGGGATATCATGGCTCCCCGGAATTTATCCAAAAGAAAGCCGCTTTCCTGGGAAGAGATAGTGGCCGGTGTCAGGGAATTACCGTATATGAAGCATATATAGACCAGTATCACCACATGCCACCGGTTCAATGCGGGCCGGTTCATTACAGACCGCTTCAATGCAGGCCGCTTTAATACAGGCCGGTTCCTCTCATCTGGCATCTACCGTTTCCCTTCTGCTGTCAGGACGCCGCTTTCTCTGACAGCCCTTATAGCCTTATTAAGCATTTCCTCATCCTGGACCAGGGCCAGACGAACATATCCCTCGCCGGACGGACCAAAAGCGCTGCCTGGGGTAACCATTACTCCTGCCCGCTCTACCAGTTCCATGACAAATGCCTCTGAGCTGGTATAATGTTCCGGAATAGCGGCCCACACAAACATGGTGGCCTCCGGCCGTTCCATCTTCCATCCAATGGATGTAAACCCGTCGCACATAATATTTCTGCGCGTCTCATAGGCCTTCCTTGTAGCCTGTACACAGGACTGGTCCCCTGTAATCGCCGCAATGGCGGCAGCCTGGACCGGAAGGAACATGCCGTAGTCCATGTTGGATTTAAGCAGCTTCAGACGGGACACCACCTGGGAATTGCCAAGGCAGAATCCGATTCTGGCTCCGGCCAGACCGTATGTCTTTGACAGGGAATTAAATTCCACGCCGATCTCCTTTGCCCCCGGAAACCGCAGAAAGCTTCCGCATGCCTTTCCATCAAAAATCAAGTCGCTGTAGGCATTGTCGTGAAGCACAATGATGTCATATTTCCTGGCAAAGGCTATGAGTTCTTCATAAAATGAATCCGGCGCCATGGCCGTGGTTGGATTATTAGGATAGGACACCACCATAAGTTTGGCCTTCCTGGCCACGTCCTCGGGAATCTCGTCCAGACGGATAATATATCCATTTTCCTTCCTCTGAGGCATGTAGTGAAGCCTGGCACCGGCTATCTGCGGACCGTCACCAAATACAGGATAACAGGGGTCCGGCACAAGCACCACATCCCCCTCGTCCACGATGGACAGCGCAATATGGGCCAGTCCCTCCTGGGACCCCAGCAGGGAGCAAATCTCTGTCTCAGGGTCCAGCTCCACCCCATACCGGGTTTGATACCATCCGCCGGCCGCCTCCAGCATCTCCCTTCTGTCACTGATGGCATACACATAGTTGGACGGCTCTGCGGCGGCCCTGCACAATGCCTCCATAATATGAGGCGCGGGCGGTATGTTAGGCGCTCCTATGCTGAGATCGATAATCTCCTCTCCCTTTGCAGTCTTTTCCTTTTTAATTTCAGCCAGTTTTGAAAAAATCCCCTCTCCAAAACGGTCCATCCTTTTTGCAAATTTCATATGACTCATCCTTCCTCTCTGTATAGCTGCAGCTGCATCTGCCCGACATACCATGTCCCGCTCACTGCCGGCTGCCGGATTCCTAAAAACCCAACAGGCAGGCAATGATTGGCAAAAAAACAGCCGGCAGCAGGTTTCCTATCTTTATCTTGCTTCCAAGGACCAGATTCAGGCCCAGACCGAAAATCAGTATGGAACCAATGCAGGATACCCTGGTTATCATGATATCCGTAAGAAATGGCCTCACCAGCCCTGCCAGCAGGGTAATACTCCCCTGATAGATGGCCACGGGAAAAACGGAAAATGCAGTTCCTATGCCAAGTGCTGCTGTAAACACCACAGACAAAACTCCATCCATCACCGCCTTGGTAAACAAAGTATTATAATTATGGCTTAAACCGTCCTCCAGGGAACCCACAATGGCCATGGCCCCCACACAAAACAGCAGGGAGCTGCTGACAAAGGCCTCCACAAAAGTCCCTGATACCTGTCCTGCGGGAATCCTGGATTTGCACCACTCCCCCAGCTGCTGCAGCTTGTACTCAATATTAATCCATTCACCCAGGGCAGCGCCCGCCACCATGCACACCACACTCACCAGCGTGTCCTGTGTCTCAAATCTGCCTCCATTTATGGTCATCAGCCCTTTGAGAGCGCCCGTAATGCCAACAAACACCACGCACAGCCCCACCGCGCTGGAAATCGTATCCTGCAGCCGTTTGGGCAGCCCGCCTTTCAATAAAAGCCCCACACCGCATCCGGCCAGTATGCCGGCCACGTTAACAATCGTACCTAATCCCGCCATTTTACTTATTCCCGCCTGTTCCTTACCCATTTCCTAAAACACTTTTACCGGTTAATCTCGCTTACCCATTTGAATACTTTTACCCATTAACAGGCTAAATCAGCCCATTTCGCCTATTATAGTATAATTTTCCAGATATGACAAGAGTCCGTTACCATGAATGTTTGGCACCAGTACTATGAATGTTTTGCACCAGTACCATAAATGCCTGGCATCCTTTCACAGTCCAGATCCAGAGATTCTAAGCATTTGGATAAGTTTATAAAAACATATACCGCCGGAGCTTTCACAAAACGGCGGAAATCCCCACCAGAGGATTTCCGCCGTACGCAAAGAATTCATATAAAGCTACATAAGCATGACTTTCACCTGTTCCCCCGCCTTTAAACCGCTGCTTCCTGCCGGGATATCTACCAGGCAGTTACAACCGGCCATACTGGACAGCATGCCCGAAGAATGGCGCCCCTCAGGCAGCCATACCTTTCCGTCCTCTATCTTTCCTCTTACCAGGCGCCTGCAGGGAGATGCCTTGGGAAATGGACTTTTAAGTATTCCAAGCAGAATCTCCGGCTTCCACTGCGCTTTTCCGCGCATCCGTTCCAGCACCGGCCTCACCAGAACCTCAAACGTGGCCGCCGCCGCAAAGGGATTCCCGGACAGGCAGAATACAGGCTTGCCCTCCACTATCATTGCCAGCATGGGAGAACCCGGCTTAACATTGATTCCGTGAAACAGCACATCCGCTCCAAGGGCTTCTGCCACATAAGGCATGCAGTCCCGCACGCCCACTGATACACCGCCGCTGGTAATCAGAGCATCGCATTCCGTCAATTGTTTTCTGATTTCTTCGGCCAGCTTCTCTGTGTCGTCTCCTCCACGTTGGAGAAGAAACGGCTTCATTCCCAGCTCCCTTATCCTGGCGGCAAGAAGGGGGCCATTGCTGTCATAAATCTTTCCCGGCTCCAGAGGGGTTCCCACAGGCACCAGTTCATCCCCCGTGGCCATAATGGCTACCACAGGCACGGAATATACCGGTATGGTCTCAATTCCCTGACTTGAAAGGATTCCTATGTGGGAAGAATGTATCGACCTTCCCTTTTCCATAAGCAGTGCTCCCCTGTATGTATCTTCGCCTTCTTTACAATAATTTCCATAAGATGCGACGGATTGGTATATCTCAACAGATTCGCTTCCCTCGTCAGTCCGCTCCTGCATGATAACACCGTCCGCTCCCTCCGGTATAGGGGCGCCTGTCATAATTCTGGCGGCCTCCCCCGGACCTATCTTTAATTTAGGATACATACCAGCGCAGATGTGCTCGATTACATTCAGTCTTACCGGATTCTCCTTTGACGCCCCTGTCGTGTCCTGGCTTCTGACTGCATAACCATCCAGCGGAGACCGCGGGAAGGGAGGCTGGTCCATGACTGCGTATATATTTTCAGCGCACACTCTTCCCAATGCCTCTGTCACCCGTACGGTTTCAGTCTCTTCCTTCATCTTAATCTTCATGAGGCGTTCCTGGGCCTCCTCCAACATGATTGGATTCCTTTTTCTCATCTGCGTCCTCTCCCATGGCAAATCATATGCAAAAAAGCCGGGAAACCTTGATGAATCAAGGCCCAGCCAATAAAACAAAAAAGCGCGAGACGGGATTCGAACCCGCGGCCCCCACCTTGGCAAGGTGGTGC
>NZ_JAJCHK010000060.1:0-13255 GCF_020554465.1 Enterocloster sp. 210928-DFI.2.20 | reverse complement strand
ATGACACCGTTCATGAGATGGCTAAGGATGAGGCCCGCCACGGCAAGGCATTTGAAGGACTTTTAAACAGATATTTCGGCTAATTTTTGACATAGAATCAATTTTACCCTCCAAACCAGGAATACAGGTAGTCTCCCCAGGGCTGCCTGTATTCTTATCTGCCATATGTTTTTCATAATCCCCAGCCAAACGCATCAGTCTTAAACTAATTTATTACATATTTCCCCGACAATGAATGGCAGTAAAATATTGATTTTTAGATTGAATTTCTGTAAATAACAGGATACAATAGTTTATAGGTAGTAAAAAACGAAACAAAAGAGAAAGGTGAGGTACAATTTATGGCATCAAAATACGCAGGAACCAAAACTGAACAGAACTTAAAGGACGCATTTTCAGGCGAGTCCCAGGCACGCAACAAATACACCTATTATGCATCCGCTGCAAAAAAAGCAGGTTATGAGCAGATGTCCGCTTTATACCTGGAGACCGCAGACCAGGAAAAAGAGCATGCCAAGATGTGGTTCAAGGAACTGCACGGCATCGGCACTCCTGAGGAGAATCTGGCTGACGCAGCAGCAGGTGAGAATTACGAGTGGACTGATATGTATGCACGCATGGCCCGTGAAGCACGGGAAGAAGGCTTCGAGGAACTGGCTGTTAAGTTTGAACTGGTTGCCAAGGTTGAGGCTGCACATGAGAGAAGGTATAACAAGCTGTTAGAAAGCTTAAAGAATGACAAGACCTTCAAGGGCGATGCGCCTCTTGGCTGGAAGTGCAGAAACTGCGGATACATCCACGAAGGACCGGAAGCTCCTGAGGTATGTCCTTGCTGTGCTCATCCTAAGGCTTATTTTGAGAGGAAAGTTGAGAACTATTAAGAGGTAGAAGAATGGTACGCGGGCGCCTGTAGGGAGCTCGGTCCGTGAGAAACAGGGGAGCAGCAGTGACTCCCCTGTTTCTCACCCACTACATATTCAAAAGCGCCCGCTGTCTCTTCCCACGCTAAGGAGAAAAGACAGACGGACGCTTTTTACCGTTATATTGAAATTTCAATTTAGATTCACGAACAAGTGCTATTAGGAACACCAGCCTTGAGGCACTTTAAGCAGTGTCCCTTTTTATCTGGGGCGCGGAAGGGCCAGTGGGTGTGTTTCAGAACAGCCGCGTACCATCCTACCGGTTCTCAATCTCCATAATCATATTCACCCTGCGCTCATGCCGGCCGCCCTCAAACTCAGCGTCCAGCCATGCCTCTGTAATCATCTTGGCAAGCTCGCTGCCCACTACCCTGGCGCCAAATGCAAGTACGTTGGAGTTGTTGTGCACTCTGGACAGCTTTGCGGTATAAGGCTCGCTGCACACACAGGCCCGGATTCCCTTTACCTTATTGGCTGCCAGGGAGATGCCCACACCGGTGCCGCAGATGGCGATTCCCAGGTCAGCCTGACCGTCAGCCACGGCCCGTCCTACCTTTTCGCCGTATATGGGGTAGTCGCAGCTCTCAGTGGAATTGGTTCCCAGGTCAATGACCTCGTAGCCCTTTTCTTCCACAAACTCCTTAATTATGTTCTTAAGCTCAATGGCTGTATGGTCGTTACCAATTGCAATTTTCATAATTTCTCTTCTCCTTTTATCTATTTCTGTGTTATGTTATACCCTCTCCTGGGCAAAGAAGGCCTGCACCCGGTCCAGCCGGGATGTCATGGACAGAAGCAGCATGTCGGCCGCCGTCAATGCGGCCATGGCTTCCACCACCACTACGGCCCTTGGCACGATGATGGGGTCATGGCGGCCTTTTATCTCCACCATGGTCTCCTCACCGTTTTGGTTCACGGTGTGCTGGGGCTGGGCAATAGAGGGGGTGGGCTTAAATGCTGCCCGCATCACGATATCGCTTCCGTCGCTGATTCCTCCCAGTGTGCCTCCTGAGTGATTGGTCTGCTTCTCAATCCTGCCGCTCAAATGCGGGCTGCCGTCCGCTGCCTTATGTGATATGCCAAATCCGTCGTTATTCTCAGATCCCCGTGCCCTGGATGCGGCAAAGCCGTCTCCTATCTCAAATCCCTTGACCGCGCCAATGGACAGCATAGCCTTGGCCAGGTTGGCATCCAGCTTCTCAAATACAGGCTCTCCTGCTCCGGCAGGCATACCGTGGATGATACATTCCACCACTCCTCCGCAGGAGTCCTTCCCGGCCATCAGTTCCTCCAGCCGGGCCTCTGCCTGTGCTGCTGCCCGGGCATCCGGCATGTACAGCCTGTTATTCCACATCTCGTCCAGGTCAAAGCGCTCCTGTGCAATGCAAATGCCGCCCACCTCTCTTGTATACGCCCTGACCGTAATTCCAAGGCTTTCCAGAAGCCTGCAGGCAATGGCGCCCGCCGCCACACGGGCAATGGTCTCTCTGCCTGAGGACCGTCCGCCGCCCCTGTAGTCCCTGAATCCGTACTTCTGGTCAAAGGTGTAATCCGCATGGCCCGGGCGGTAAATATCCATAATATTGCTGTAGTCATGGGAACGCTGGTCTGTATTGCGCACCTCCAGAGCAATGGGAGTACCGGTGGTCCTTCCCCCGAACACGCCGGACAGGATTTCCACCTGGTCCCCTTCCTGTCTGGCCGTGGTAAACTTGCTCTGGCCCGGCTTTCGCCGGTTCAGATAGGACTGGATGTCCCCTTCTTCCAGAGGCAGTCCGGCCGGGCAGCCGTCCACCACCACGCCGATTCCCTTTCCATGGGATTCTCCCCAGGTCGTCACTCTCAATATTGTTCCCAATGCAGAACCTGCCATATACTGTCTCCTGTCCTCCTGTATCTATAACCCACTATCTCGTTAATCCGGCTGTCTCGCTAATTCTACTATCTCGTTAATCCGGCTGTCTCACTAATTCTACTATCTCGTTAGTCTGACTGTCTCACTAATTCTTACTATCTCATCAATCCAACTATCTTCTCAGACTAATTTCCAATCTTCGCAATAGCGCAGCAGTTTGGCTCGTTCACCATGACGCTTCGTCCGCACATAACGATGAGGCCCTTCTCATAATCCACTTCAAAGAAGCTGATGCTGCCGCTGTCATGGTTTATGGACGCGATATGTTTCTGATCCGGGAATATAGCCACATCCTTTGGATATTCACCGCTGACAGGCAGACAGCAGATCATGGTGAGTAGACCGGATTTCTCATCCCTGCTGTAGATGCTCACTGTATTTTCACCTGCATTGGTGCAGTAAACATATTTCTCATCCGGAGACAGCCTCATGGCGCAGGCAGCTGTCAGATTGCCCGGATTCTTGGTGGAGGTGGTGGAAATAGTCTGTATCTTCTCAACCACAGGCGCCCTGTCACCGGTTTCATAAGAATAAACGCAGATTACATTCTGCAGCTCATGCATCAGATAAAGGAAACGTCCGTCGGAGCTGTAGCGGAAATGTCTTGGAGCCGACTCCAGGTCGCAGTGGATGGCATCTACCTGAAACAGCCTCTTATCCTTGTCGTTGAAACGGTATACCTTTACCTGGTCCGTTCCGTTGTCCACCGACAGAACATACCTGCCGTCGGGCATCCTTCTGGTACAGGTAACATGTGAGCGGAAGTTGCGCTCAGCCACGCTGCCGTATCCCTTGTTGAACACCTCGTCCACAATCTGCCCCACAGAACCGTCCTTGTTAAGGCTTAAGACCGTGGTCTTGCCGTCATGGTAGCCTGACACAAACACGTATTTATCTTCCATATCAGTACACAGGTGGCAGCCCCTCATGCCGCGGATGGGAGCGCTGTTCAGTCTTGCAAGGCTTCCGTTCTGCAGGATCCGGAAGGATACAACTCCCTCATCCGCGATGGAGTACAAGGTTTTCCCATCGCTGGAAGCAATGACATAGGAGGAGTTGTCCACTTCCATCTCACACCTCTCCCTAAATGTTCCGTTTTTCACATCCACGTCAAACACTGTGATTCCCTTTGCTTTTCCGGTGTAGGAATAGGATCCTACATATGCCATATATTTGCCGCTCATACCTGTCTGTACCTCCCTGATTTACGTCGGTTTTCATTTCAATTTAGACTAAAAACATCATATCATAAATTTGTGAATTTGTTAACTGGAAGTTTGTGAAATTCTCCCCCACTGTTCATCCCTAAACTTGTCCCTAAACTTATCTGCCAAATCTTTCAAAAAGGTATTGACATACCACTGATTTAATGTATAATGAAATTCGCGCTTGTTTATTATTACTAAACTTTTTGCTTATTTTTATAGTCAGTTAGTATTTGTAAACTTTTTGTTCAGAAACGCGAGACAGGGAGGAGCTCCATGGAAATCGGAAGTAAACTAAAGGAACTGCGGGTGTTAAAGGGTCTGACCCAGGAAGAACTGGCTGACCGGGCCGAGCTTTCCAAGGGATTCATTTCCCAGCTGGAACGTGACCTGACGTCTCCATCCATAGCTACCCTGATGGACATTCTTCAGTGCCTGGGCACCACCATCGGTGAATTCTTCAATGAAACGCCGGATGAACAGGTAGTATTTGGTAAACAGGATTATTTTGAGAAAATTGATACAGACTTAAATAATGAAATCAAATGGATTATCCCCAATGCCCAGAAAAATGTGATGGAGCCCATCCTCCTCACCTTAAAGGCCGGAGGCTCCACCTATCCTGATAATCCCCATGAAGGTGAGGAATTCGGATACGTGCTCCAGGGAAGCATATCCATCCACATAGGCAGCAAGACATACAAGGCAAAGAAAGGGGAGTCCTTCTACTTCACGCCGGATAAGAAACATTACCTGACAAGCAGGAACGGGGCCCTTCTTCTGTGGGTGAGCTCGCCGCCAAGTTTTTAATCACATTAAGATAAAAGGAGATTTTGATTATCATGAGCCAGCCTTTCATTGATTTACAGCACATATCAAAAAGTTTTGACGGCGAGCTGGTCCTGGACGACCTGAACCTTTCCATCAGGGAGAACAGCTTCGTCACCTTGCTTGGCCCCAGCGGCTGCGGCAAGACCACTACCCTGCGTATATTAGGCGGCTTTACTACCCCTGACACAGGAAAGGTAATCGTCGGCGGACAGGACATCTCCATGATTCCACCTAACAAACGCCCGCTGAATACCGTATTCCAGAAGTATGCGCTGTTTCCCCACATGAACATCGCGGAAAATATTGCCTTCGGCTTAAAGATCAAGAACAAGCCAAAGTCCTACATTGATGACAAAATCAAATATGCCCTGAAATTAGTGAACCTGCCCGGATATGAGAAACGGACCGTGGACTCTTTATCCGGCGGCCAGCAGCAGCGTATCGCCATTGCCCGGGCCATTGTGAACGAACCCAGGGTGCTGCTTCTTGACGAGCCCCTCGGGGCGCTGGATTTAAAGCTGCGCCAGGATATGCAGTACGAGCTGATACGCCTTAAGAATGAGCTGGGAATTACCTTTATCTATGTGACCCACGACCAGGAGGAGGCCCTTACCATGTCCGACACCATCGTGGTCATGAACCAGGGATACATCCAGCAGATGGGATCCCCTGAGCAGATTTATAATGAGCCTGAAAATGCGTTTGTGGCCGACTTCATCGGTGAGAGCAATATTGTACCCGGCACCATGATCCGGGACGAACTGGTAGAAATCTTCGGCGCCCGCTTTGCATGTGTTGACAAGGGTTTCGGCAATAATAAGCCTGTGGATGTGGTTATCCGGCCCGAGGACATTGACCTTGTAAAGCCTGAGGACGGAACCCTCCAGGGTGTTGTGACCCACCTGATTTTCAAGGGCGTCCACTATGAGATGGAGGTAACCACCCCGGACGGTTTCGAGTGGCTGGTGCATTCCACCGATATGTTTCCTGTAGGCCGGCAGGTGGGCATCCATGTGGAGCCCTTTGAGATCCAGATCATGAACAAGCCTGCTTCTGAAGACGAGGAGGCGCTGGGAGTCAATGAATAGCGAAAAAAAAGGCGCCGCCATCGGCAAGGCGCTGTTATCAGGTCCCTATCTTATTTGGATGGCCGGCTTTACACTGATTCCGCTGGCCATGATTATATGGTACGGGCTGACTGACAAGGGCGGCGGCCTGACCATGGCAAATGTCATTGCTATTGCTTCTGCGGACCACGCAAAGGCTCTGTGGCTTTCCCTTGGACTGTCCTTAGTGAGCACGGTTCTCTGTCTTTTGTTAGCGTATCCCCTGGCCATGATACTAAGGGGCCGAGGAGCCGCGGCAGGAGGATTCATTGTATTCATATTCATCCTTCCCATGTGGATGAACTTCCTTCTGAGAACCCTGGCCTGGCAGACACTGCTGGAGAAAAACGGAGTCATTAACGGTATCCTTAACTGGCTTCACCTCCCGTCCCAGTCCATGATTAACACCCCGTCAGCCATTGTGCTGGGCATGGTATATAACTTCCTGCCCTTTATGGTGCTTCCCATTTACAATGTGCTGTCCAAAATAGACGATAATATTATAAATGCCGCCATGGACCTGGGAGCCAACAGCTTCCAGCGTTTCACCAGGATATGGTTCCCCTTAAGCATACCGGGCATCATCAGCGGCATCACCATGGTGTTTGTCCCTTCCCTGACCACCTTCGTTATTTCCGATTTGCTGGGCGGCAGCAAGATTCTGCTCATCGGCAACGTCATTGAACAGGAATTTACCAGGGGAAGCAACTGGCATCTGGGAAGCGGACTTTCACTGGTCCTCATGGTCTTTATCCTAATCAGCATGGCCATGATAGCCAAATACGATAAAAACGGAGAGGGGACTGCATTCTGATGACAAAGAGTTCAAAAGTACTGCGGAAAATCATATCGGATTTTTATATGGTGCTCATACTGATCTTCCTTTATGCCCCCATCCTTACCATGATGGTCCTGTCCTTCAACAAATCCAAATCCAGGACCCAGTGGGGCGGATTTACCCTGCAGTGGTATACCCAGATGTTTGACAGCCGCTCTATCATGAGCGCCCTGACCACCACGTTAATCATAGCCTTTGTATCGGCCCTGGTGGCAACAGTCATAGGCACGGCAGCGGCCATCTCCATCAGTTCCATGCGGACCGTGCCCAGAACCATTGTCATGGGCGTAACCAACATCCCCATGCTGAACGCTGACATCGTAACCGGTATATCCCTGATGCTGGCCTTCATTGCCTTTGGTATTTCCCTGGGATTTAAGACCGTGCTTATATCACATATTACATTTAATATACCCTATGTCATACTAAGCGTCATGCCCAAGCTTAAGCAGACGGATAAATACACCTACGAGGCCGCCCTGGACCTGGGCGCATCCCCTCTGTACGCATTTTTCAAGGTGGTGTTCCCGGATATCATGCCCGGTGTGCTCTCCGGCTTCCTGCTGGCGTTTACCATGTCCTTAGATGACTTTATCATCACCCACTTCACAAAGGGCGCGGGCATTAACACCCTGTCCACCCTGATTTACAGCGAGGTAAGGCGCGGCATACGGCCGTCCATGTACGCACTGTCATCCATTATATTTTTGACCGTGCTGATTCTTCTCATCTTTGTTAACTTCCGGTCCATTAAGAAGCCGGAAAAGGCATAACCGAATTCAGACATTAAAGGAGAACGATTATGAAAAAGAAAATGGCAATCACCCTTGCTGCCGCATCCATGGCAGTGCTGTCCGCCGCCCTTTTAACCGGCTGCGGCAAGTCCGGTTCCTCACCCGAAGGAGGAAACAAGGAAGACAACAAGTTAAACGTATACAACTGGGGCGAGTACATTGACGAGGACGTCATCACCCAGTTTGAGGAGGAAACCGGCATACAGGTTGTCTACGATGTATTTGAGACCAACGAGGAGATGTATCCTGTCATTGAGGCCGGCGCTGTAAAATACGATGTAGTATGTCCCTCCGACTACATGATTCAGCGCATGATTGAGAACGGCCTTCTGGCTGAGCTGAACTTTGACAACATCCCTAACTATAAGGAGATCGGCCAGCAGTATCTGGATATCTCCAAGGGATTTGACCCTGAGAACAAGTATTCCGTACCCTACTGCTGGGGAACCATGGGAATTCTCTACAACACCAAGCGTCTGGAGGAGCTGGGTGTTCCCGCTCCCACCAAGTGGTCTGATTTGTGGGATGAGCGCCTAAGCGGCGAGATTCTTATGCAGAACAGTGTAAGAGACGCGTTTACCGTGGCCCTGAAGATGAAGGGATACTCCTTAAACAGCACCAATCCCGATGAGCTGGCCGAGGCACGCGACCTGTTGATCGAGCAGAAGCCCCTTGTCCAGGCATATGTCATTGACCAGGTAAGGGATAAGATGATTGGCGGCGAGGCTGCTGTGGGCGTGATTTATTCCGGCGAAATGCTCTACATCCAGGACGCGGTGGCGGAACAGGGTCTGGATTACAGCCTGGAGTATGTAATTCCCGAGGAGGGAACCAACTACTGGATCGACTCCTGGGTCATTCCCGCCAACGCGGAGCACAAGGAAAACGCAGAAAAATGGATTGACTTCCTGTGCCGCCCTGATATTGCCAAAAAGAACTTTGAATATATCACCTACGCAACGCCAAACACAGGTGCCTATGATTTGCTGGACGACGACCTCAAAAACAACAAGGCCCTGTTCCCTGATTTGGATAAGCTGCCAAACTGCGAGATTATCCAGTATCTGGGAGACGATGTGGACACCATCTACAATGACATGTGGAAGGAAATTAAATCCGAGTAAAAACCAGTCACAGGATTAAATAATAAAAAGGAAGTTCCGGGCGGGAGACTTAGGCCGATACCTGCCCCGCGGAACTTCCTTTTATACATTTAATCCTATTGACCGTTTCATCCCGGCGTCACCCCTCGCGTTTCCCGTGCTCATGGTATCCATGGCACATGGAGGAACCCGCGCAGCCACCGCATCCGCCGGCACATCCGCCGCATCCCTTACCTGCCTTTTTATCCCTTATCATAATACGGACCACTGCCCCTATAATCACAGCCAATATGACCAGAATAATTAATGTTGAAAGATTCATATATATCCTCCTTTCCTTCCTGTTTATTCCCGGACTCTCCGTTTGCCACAGGTTCTCCGTTTGCTCCAGGCTCCACATCTGCCACGGGCTCTTTAACGGCCCTTCGCCTTTTTCTTCTGCCGTATTTTTGTAGGTTAGCTATTTCTAACTCCATTCACAGATTAGCACTTTCTAACTCTCTTGTCAATCGTTTTTTTATATGTTACACTTAGAACTATCATACTAAATAAACGGGGGTATTTACAGACTTGAAAATACAGGAATCAGCAGAAAATTATCTGGAAACCATACTCATGCTGGCCAAGGAACAGCCCTATGTCCGCTCCATCGACATTGCCACTGAGCTGGGCTTCTCCAAACCCAGTGTCAGCGTGGCTATGAAGAATCTCCGCCAGAACGGATATGTCCAGATGGACGACCAGGGACATATCACGTTGACGCCATCCGGACAGGCCATAGCGGACACCATGTATGAACGCCATACACTGCTGTCCAACTGGCTGATTTACCTGGGTGTGGACCCCAGGACAGCTGCTGAGGATGCCTGCCGCATGGAACACACCCTGAGCGCTGAGAGCTTCGATGCCATCAAGCGCCACATCACCCACGGCCACGAACTGCCGGATTAGGAGGAAGCCTATGCTTAAAGACCTTGTGAAACAATGCCGCTCTTACAGAAGATTTTATCAGGATACTGTTATCCCATACAGTGAACTGGCTGATATGGTGGATACGGCCCGTCTGGCCGCTTCTGCTTCCAATGCCCAGGCCCTGAAATTCAAAATTTTGTGCACGCCCGAGGAATGTGCCGGTATCTTCCCGTATACTGCATGGGCGGGCGCCCTGAAGGATTGGGAGGGACCAGAGGAGGGCGAGAGACCTTCAGCCTATATCGTCATTGCCTGTGACCTGTCTATCGGGAAAAACAAACAGTGGGACGATGGAATCACGGCCCAGACCATCATGCTGGCTGCCGCGGAAAAGGGATATGGTGGCTGTATGATTGGCAGCTGCATGCGGTCAGAGATTGGACGGCTCCTGGGACTTGATCCGGAGCATTACAGCATAGACCTGGTTCTGGCCCTTGGAAAGCCCAAGGAGGAAGTGGTACTGGTGCCGGTAAAGGAAGACGGTTCCACCGCATACTACCGTGACGGGAATCAGGTTCACTATGTTCCCAAACGGAGCCTGGAGGACATCCTTCTGTAATGGTTTGACCATGTTTGGCTGTCATCACTTATACAATATTTTCCGCCATGAATCAAACAAAGCGCATCGGGTTGTCATGTATTTTCATGTACCCGATACGCTTTTTTCATGCTTCTGAAAGGGAAATCTTTCTTCGCTGTTAAAGGGCTGCGCGCTTATTACAGGGACAGGGCTCTCATTGCGTTGAGAATGGCAATAACCGACACGCCCACGTCCGCAAACACTGCCTCCCACATGTTGGCCATGCCCGCAGCACCCATTAAGAGCACCACTGCCTTGACTCCCAGCGCAAATGCGATGTTCTGCTTTACAATGGACATGGTCTTTCGTGATATGCGGACCACATCCGCGATTCTGGCAGGATTATCGTCCATAAGCACAATATCCGCTGCCTCGATGGCCGCATCTGAACCCATGCTTCCCATGGCAATTCCCACGTCCGCCCTGGAGAGAACAGGCGCGTCATTGATTCCGTCTCCCACAAAGGCCAGCCTGTGTTTTCCGGTCTGCTGGGCCAGCAGCTCCTCCACCTTTGCCACCTTATCCCCCGGAAGGAGCTCCGCATGAACCTCATCCAGACCCAGCCTGGCCGCCACTGCTTCTCCTACCTCTTTCTTGTCGCCGGTGAGCATGACTGTCCTTCTGACGCCTACCTTTTTAAGATTCTTAATTGCCTCAAAAGCCTCATCCTTGATGGAATCCGCTATGACAATGTATCCGCAGTATACGCCGTCCAGTGCCACATAGACAACCGTACCCATGCTCATACACTCCTGATACGCCACATTCATTTCTTTCATCAGCTTGCTGTTGCCGGCCAGTACGGTATGACCGTCTATCTCCGCCTGAACTCCATGACCGGATATTTCCTGTGCATTGCTGACACGGTTCATATCAATGGTATCTCCCCAGGCATCCTTGATGGAACGCGAAATGGGATGGTCCGAATAACTCTCCGCCAAAGCCGCCAGCTCCAGCAGGGAGCGCTTTCCCTCATCAGAAGGCTGGCTGGCCGCCCACACCCTGGTCCGCGGTACCTCAGACGCCTCCGGGACAGGACTGCCGGTTACCGCGTGAATCTCAGTCACCTTGAATTCTCCCTTGGTCAGCGTACCTGTCTTATCAAAGACAATGGTATCCATCTCAGACAGAGCCTCCAGATAGTTGCTTCCCTTGATGAGCACACCCTTCTTGGAAGCAGCGCCAATGCCTGAGAAAAAGCTCATGGGCACGGAAATCACCAGGGCACACGGGCAGGAGATTACCAGGAAGGTACAGGCCCTTCTTACACCCTCGGACCAGGACTGGCCAAAAAACAGGGGAGGAATCACAGCCAGGAGCACGGCCCCCATTACCACCAGAGGGGTATAATATCTGGCAAACCGTGTAATGAAGTTCTCCACATGGGCTTTTTTGCTGCTGGCGTTCTCCACCAGTTCCAGAATCTTTGCCACTGTGGAATCGTCAAATTCTTTTGTGACCTGAACCCGCAGAAGGCCGCTGCCGTTGACACAGCCGCTTATGATATCGTCCCCCTCTGCCACCTTGCGCGGCACGGATTCACCGGTCAGTGCTGAGGTATCCACCATGGAGTTCCCAAACACGACTTTGCCGTCAAGAGGTATTCTCTCCCCGGCCTTGACCACGATGATATCTCCCACCTGCACATCGTCCGGTTCCACCTGCTTTAACTGGCCATCCTCCTCTATGTTGGCATATTCCGGACAGATATCCATAAGCTCCGTGATGGACTGCCTGGAACGGTTCACTGCGTAGCTCTGGAACAGTTCTCCCACCTGATAAAACAGCATGACCGCAACCGCTTCCGAATATTCCCCCACGCCAAAGGCGCCGAAGGTAGCCACTGTCATCAGGAAATTCTCATCAAACACCTGGCCGTTGCGGATATTGCGGAATGCCTTATATACAATGTCCCATCCTATAAGAACATAGGGAACCAGATACAGGGCCATCTTTCCCCACAACCCAAGCCACTCCGGTAAAATCTCCATATGGTCTGTCACTGCCAGGGTAATATAAATGATGAATGCTGCTATGATACGGGACAGCATTGCCTTTTGTTTCTTAGTCATATCAGTTTCCTTTCCGGTGCCGTACTGCTTCGCTTAAAGCAGGATAACGCAGTCAGGCTCCACCTTCCTGCACACAGACACCACTTCCTTCATGATTTCATCGAACCTGCTGTCATCTGCTTCTATGGTCATCTTCTGGGCCATAAAGCTCACCGTGGCATCTGATACACCCTCGATCTTCTTGATTGCTTCCTCCATCTTGGCTGCACAGTTGGCACAATCCAGGTCCTGTAGTTTGAATTTTTTCTTCATAATTATTCTCCTCCATATTTGTTATTTTATTTATATTCCATGTTCCATCCCCGCGCCATGGGCATCTGCCTCAAAGTCTATTCCTCTATGTGCTCCATGCCCTGGTTGATGATGGTCCTCACATGACTGTCCGCCAGCGAATAAAATACTGCCTTTCCGTCCCTGCGGCTCTTTACCAGGCGGTTCTGCTTAAGAATTCTCAGCTGGTGGGAAATAGCTGACTGGTTCATATTAAGCAGCTGCGCAATGTCGCAGACACACATCTCAGCCTCAAAGAGCACATATAATATTTTGATCCTGGTGGAATCCCCAAACACCTTGAATATCTCTGCCAAATCATATAGCTTATCCTCATCCGGCATCTTATCATTGACTGCCTTTACCACATTCTCATGGACCTGGTAAAAATCGCAGCACTCCACATCGTTTATCGCCATGGCTCATAACCTCCCTCTCTTATTTTTCTCATTCATATGAATGATTGTTCATATGTTTATATTTACATTATATACTCAGATTTAAAAATGTCAACTGCTTTTTTCTCTATTTTGTTTTGTTTGAAAATTTAATTATTGTTTGAAAATTGCATTCTGACCGTCAAAGCAAAAAAACGGTTCTATACTGAATGTTGGGGTGTGCTGAAAAGCACACTTCCAACATTCTTTTC
>NZ_JAJCHK010000006.1:0-196070 GCF_020554465.1 Enterocloster sp. 210928-DFI.2.20 | reverse complement strand
AACGAAAAGAATGTTGGAAGTGTGCTTTTCAGCACACCCCAACATTCAGTATAGACCCTTTTTTTGCTTTTTTCGGATTTATATACCTGGCGGAAGAGATGCACAGTCTGCGGAGAGGGGAGGCGGGGGTGCGGGGCTTGTATTGCTTTACATCCAACACAACCCCTGCAGCCTCAAGCCTCCCCTCTCCGCAGACGTACCGTACTCTCGTTCACGACACTATAAATCCAAATCACTCCACTTCATTCAACCCGCACTCCGGCGATGCCACCAAAGAGTAATTGGTATGGTAAATCACGAATCCAGGTGCGGCTCCGGCTACCTTTTTAATGTTCTTTTTCTGGATATAGTCGATTTCCACCTTGTCATTGTCACGGCCTTTGGAATAGTAGGCGGCCAGGGAACCGGCTTCTTCAAAGAGGCGGTCGGGAAGGTCGGCGCGGCCCTCAGTTTTTACGATGACATGGGATCCGGGAATGCCTTTTGCGTGGAACCACCAGTCGTTTCCTGTGGCCAGCTTGAAGGTGAGTTCCTCATTCTGGTAGTTGTTCTTTCCCACGTAAATGTGGAAGCCGTCGGAAGAAATGTAGTGGAAGGGCTTGCTGGTGATTTTCGGCTTTTTGTCGCTGGAACGGCGCTTTTTGATATACCCGTATTCCATCAGCTCTTCCTTAATCTGCACCAGGTCGTTTTCGGCCAGGGCTATGTCCAGTGCGGAGCTGATGGATTCCAGATGGTCGATTTCAGCCTTGGTCTCCTTTGTCAGGTCTGTCAGGGCTTCATAGGTGCGCTTTAATTTGTTGTATTTGTCAAAGTGCTTTTTGGCATTGTCCTTTGCTGACAGCTGCGTGTCCAGGGGAATGGTGATTTCCTCATTGGTGTAGTAGTTAAGGCAGGTAAAGGATTTCTCGCCGCCGGTGAGCTCATAGCCGTAGGTGTTCAGGAGTTCGCCGTATATGCGGTATTTTTCACGTTTTTCAGTGTCTTTCAGCTGTTTTAGCTGTAAATCGTATTTTTTGTTGTTGCGCTCCAGGGCTGTCTGGACGATCCGGCGAAGGTCTGAAGACTTTTGACGGATTCTGGTGAGGGTGTCCCGGGAAGCATAGTACTCCTCCAGCAGATGGCTCATGGACCGGAAGGACTGGCTGCGGTAAACGCCGCCTTCGTAACAGGTCAGGGGCAGGGCAGCGTATTCTGCCGGGCCTTCTTCATCAAAGACAATGGCAGGAGCAAAGCGCCCTTCCTTTACATCCTCCATCACCAGGGAAAAAGTGTGGTAAAGGTGCAGAAGTTCTGTTTCAGACAATTCAGAGGCGCCGTAATCCGAATCAATGCTTGCCAGGTGGCATATTTCCTCAGCCATAATGGGGCTGATGCCTGTGAGATGGTTGTACAGGGCTTTCTGGATGGACATGGAGGAGGATCCTACTGTCTGGCGGAAGGTTTCCTCTGTGACCGAAAGAGGATTTTCCTTGGCAACGGTCTGGGGGATGAAATAGGTTCGTCCCGGCAGCACCTCGCGGACAGAGCTGACCTGAGCGGACACATGCTTGATGCTGTCGATGATGGTGCCGTCCTCCTTGCAGAAAATGATGTTGCTGTGCTTTCCCATGATTTCCACAATCAGTTTTTTGCGGCACAGGTCCCCCATCTCGTCTAAGTGCTCCAGCTCGAACTGGATGATGCGCTCTAAGCCGGGCTGGCTGATGTCCACGATTCTGGCGCTGCCGATGTGCTTGCGCAGCAGCATGCAGAAATTAGGCGCTGTCATGGGACTGGGTTTGTTTTTGTCCGTCAGATAGATAAGGGGGAGGCTTGCGCTGGCCGATATCTGGAGGCGGTAATTTTCCCTGTTATTTTTAATGGCTATGAGAAGCTCGTCCTTTTCGGGCTGGGCGATTTTAGATATGCGTCCGCCCCCAAGGGCTTCCTTGAACTCATGAACCAGGTTTGCTATGGTAATGCCGTCAAATGCCATATGATATATACACTCCTGTCGGGCCTGTATTAACGCGGGAAATGCTGTTTGGACAGGGAAAGGGGATGAACCGGAAGGTTCCCTGCTTCGGGGCATGTCCGGGCGCTGTGGCCGCTGAATATAAGAATACCATAATTTGACGGAATAGAAAAGGCCCTGCATTTGAACCGCCCCGTTAATTGCTTCACTGGAAATTGGGTTAGCCGGCGGAAATTGTTTTGCTGAACAAGCGGAAATTGCTTTGTTGAACAATTTGTTGACTTGATTCCCCAGATGAATTATAATACTAACTAACTATGGATAAAAGCGAAAGAGAGGCATTCGTTATGTTAAAAAGCATGACTGGTTTCGGCAGATGCGAGAATGTGACGGACGAGTACAAGATTTCTGTCGAGATGAAGGCCGTTAATCACAGATATCTGGATTTAAGTATTAAGATGCCCAAGAAGTTCAATTATTTTGAAGCTTCCATCCGGACACTCCTTAAGAAATATATCCAGAGGGGAAAAGTGGATTTGTTCATCAACTACGAGGATTACACAGAAGGCAATATGTGCCTTAAGTACAACCGGGCGCTGGCTGCTGAATATATGGAGTACTTTAACAGGATGTCGGATGAGTTTGGCATCCAGAATGATGTGAAGGTGTCGGCCCTGGCCAAGTTTCCTGAGGTGCTTACCATGGAGCAGGTGCCGGACGACGAGGAGCATCTGTGGGAAATTCTTTCAGAAGCCCTTAAGGAGGCCGCTGTCAAGTTTGTGGAGTCGAGGGAGATAGAGGGAGAACATCTTAAGAAGGACCTTTTAGGCAAACTGGATTATATGGAAACGCTGGTGGATTTTATCGAAGAGCGCTCCCCCCAGATTTTAACAGAGTACAGAAACCGGCTGGAGGACAAGGTAAAGGAGCTTTTAAGCAACACAGCCATGGAGGAGAGCCGTATTGCGGCAGAAGTTACCATCTATGCGGATAAGATATGTGTGGATGAGGAGACGGTGCGTCTCAGAAGCCATATACACAACACCAGAAATGAGCTTTTAAGCGGAGAGAGCGTTGGCCGCAAGCTGGATTTCATTGCCCAGGAGATGAACCGGGAGGCCAATACCATCCTGTCCAAGTCCACGGACCTGTCCATCTCGGACAAGGCCATTGCCCTTAAGACCGAGATCGAAAAGGTCAGGGAGCAGATACAGAATATTGAATAGGAACATCCAAATAAGTACATTGAAAAGTCAGGGAGAGCATACCATGAACCAGCAGGGAATTTTAGTGGTAGTATCCGGATTCTCCGGAGCAGGAAAGGGAACACTCATGAAAGAGCTGCTAAAGCGGTATGACAATTATGCATTGTCCGTATCCGCCACCACAAGGCAGCCCAGGGAAGGAGAAAAGGACGGGGAGGATTATTTCTTCGTCAACAGGGAATATTTTCAGCAGATGATTGAGGAAGGGCGTCTGGTGGAGTACGCTCAGTACGTGAACCATTACTACGGCACGCCCAGGGATTATGTGGAGAAGAAGATGGCAGAGGGAAAGGACGTGATTCTGGAGATTGAGATTCAGGGAGCCCTTAAGGTGAAGAAGCGTTTTCCCGATGCGCTGCTGATTTTCGTGACGCCGCCCAGTGCCGGGGAGCTTCGCCGCCGTCTGGTAGGCAGGGGAACAGAGACCATTGAGGTCATCAATGCCAGGCTCCGCCGTGCCGCTGAGGAAGCGTCGGGTATGGAAGCCTATGATTACCTGCTGATTAACGACGAGATTGATGCCTGTGTGGAGCAGATGCATCAGCTTATCACTCTGCAGCACAGTAAGACCTGCTATCATTTGGACTTCCTGAGCAGGATGCGGGAAGAACTTTACCACCTGGATGACAGACAGTAAACCATTTATAAAAATCATATAACAATTTTGAAAGGGGAATGTAATATGTTACATCCATCATACACCGATTTAATCAACGTAGTAAACAGCGATATTGAGCCAGGGGAACAGCCGGTGGTACAGAGCCGTTATTCCATCGTCATTGCGGCTTCCAGACGCGCCAGACAGCTTATTGCGGGGGAGGACCCCATGGTTGCCGGAGCAGCAGGAAAGAAACCTCTGTCCATTGCCATTGATGAACTGTATCACCAGAAGGTAAAAATCCTTCCGGAGGAAGAGACAACGGAAGAGGAAGAGCAGAACGCATAAATCATAAGCCGTCTCCTGTACAGGGAAGCATTCTGGGTCATTTCCGGTGCTGCCTGGACAGAGATGGCTTAAATGTTCATTAGGAGTTATTTTCATATGGAGAATATAAAGTTATTTTGCGTATCCCTTGGATGCGATAAGAATCTGGTGGATACAGAGAAGATGCTGGGACTGTTAAACGGACGGGGCATCACGTTTACGGACGACGAGACAGAGGCGGATGTGATACTGGTCAATACCTGCTGCTTTATCGGAGATGCCAAGGAGGAAAGTGTCAACACCATCCTGGACATGGCCCGGTATAAGGAGGAGGGGAACTTAAAGGCCCTTCTGGTGGCAGGATGCCTGGCCCAGAGATATAAGCAGGAAATTCTGGATGAGATACCTGAGGTGGACGCCATCCTTGGGACCACTTCCTATGAGGAGGTGGCAAAGGTGCTGGATGAGGTGCTGGCAGGAAGAACGGGTACCCATCTTTCCTGTTTTCACGATTTGAGCGAGCTTCCCCAGACGGAAGTCAGACGTGTGGTTACCACCGGCGGCCATTATGCCTTTCTTAAAATCGCGGAGGGTTGTGACAAGCGCTGCACCTATTGTATCATCCCTTATTTAAGGGGCCCCTACCGCAGCGTTCCCATTGAGCAGCTGGTGAAGGAGGCCAGGCAGCTGGCGGAAGCAGGCGTAAAAGAGCTGATTCTGGTGGCGCAGGAAACCACTCTCTACGGCAGGGACCTTTACGGGGAGAAATGTCTTCCGAGACTTCTTAAGGAGCTGGCAAAGATTCCGGGTATCTACTGGATTCGCATTCAGTACTGCTATCCGGAGGAAATCACAGATGAGCTTATAGAGACCATCCGGACAGAGGAAAAGGTGTGCAACTACCTGGATATACCCATCCAGCATGCCAGCGACCGGATTCTTAAGCGCATGGGACGCAGGACCAACAAGGAAGAGCTGATGGAGCGCATCGGAAAACTCAGGCAGGAGATTCCGGATATTGCCATCCGGACTACCCTGATTTCGGGCTTTCCGGGAGAGACCGAGAGCGACCATGAGGAGCTGATGGACTTTGTCAATGAGATGGAGTTTGAGCGTCTGGGTGTATTTGCTTATTCCGCTGAGGAGGATACACCGGCCTTTTCCTATCCCGACCAGGTGCCGGAGGAGGTGAAGGAGGAGCGCAGGGACGAAATCATGGAGCTGCAGCAGGACATTGCATTTGAACACTGTGAGAATATGGTAGGCAGGGTGCTTACGGTTCTCATAGAAGGAAAGGTGGTGGATGAGCCTGCCTACGTGGGACGGACTTACATGGACGCGCCGAATGTGGATGGTCTGATATTTGTGAACGGGGATGTGGAACTGATGTCAGGCGACTTTGTGAGGGTTAAGGTAACAGGAGCCGCTGAATATGATTTGATAGGAGAGGTGTATGATGAATCTGCCCAATAAACTGACGATTATAAGAGTGTGTTTGATCCCATTTTTTGTTGCGGCCCTGTTGTTTGACCACGGTAATAACTATACCATGCGTATTGTGGCGAATGTTCTGTTCATTGTGGCCAGTCTCACGGATCTGTTTGACGGCAAGATTGCCAGGAAGTATAACCTGGTGACCAATTTTGGTAAATTTATGGACCCGCTGGCAGACAAGCTTCTGGTTTGTTCCGCGCTGATTTGCCTGATTGAGCTGGGACAGCTTCCGGCCTGGGTTGTCATCATCATCATCAGCCGTGAATTCATCATCAGCGGATTCCGTCTGGTGGCAGCAGATAACGGTGTGGTCATTGCAGCCAGCTACTGGGGCAAATTTAAGACCACTTTCCAGATGGCGGCTGTCATTCTGATGATTTTTAATATTCCGGCCCTGACGCTGGTGACAAACATTGTGGTTGTCATTGCGGTTGCCCTGACCATCATATCCCTGGTGGACTATGTGGCAAAGAATATCAAAATCCTGACAGAGGGAGGCATGTAGCATGACTGTGGAACTCATATCCGTGGGGACCGAGATACTTATGGGAAATATTGTAAACAGCAACACCCAGTTCCTGGCGGAGAAATGCGCCATGCTTGGTTTCGATCTGTTTTTCCAGGTCACGGTGGGGGATAATTATGACAGGATGATGTCCGTGGTGCGCCAGGCGCTATCACGCTCGGACATTCTCATACTGACAGGAGGCCTGGGCCCCACAGAGGATGATTTGACAAAAGAGGTATGTGCCGACGCATTCGGCATGCCTCTGGTGGAGGATGCCCATACCAGGGAGCATCTGAAAGAATTCTTCAGGAATAACATTTACAGGCACATACCGGACAACAACTGGAAGATGGCCACAGTCCCCCAGGGGGCGCTGGTGCTGGACAATGCCAACGGCATGGCCCCGGGCCTGATACTGGAAAAGGAGGGCAAGACCGCTATCCTGCTTCCGGGACCTCCCAATGAACTGTATCCCATGTTCAGCGGGCAGGTGTTTCCTTATCTCCAGCAAAAGCAGAACGCGGTGCTGGTATCCAGTATGGTTAAAATCTGCGGATACGGAGAAAGCCAGGTAGAGGACATGCTCCTGGACCTGATTGACGCCCAGACCAACCCCACCATTGCCACCTACGCCAAGACGGCAGAGGTACATTTAAGGATTACGGCCAGGGCGGGAAGCCGGGAGGAGGGTATGGCCCTCATTGCGCCTGTGGAAAAGGAAATAAAGAACCGCTTTAAGGACGCTGTCTATACCACCGAGGAACAGGTGAGCCTGGAGATGGCGGTGGCGGATTTGCTAAAACAGAATCATCTGACCATGTGCACTGCCGAGTCCTGTACCGGAGGCATGATAGCGGCCAGAATGGTCAATGTGCCCGGTGTATCCGGCGTGTTTATGGAAGGTATGGTGACATATTCAAATGAAGCCAAAATGCGCCTTCTGGGAGTGCGTGAGGACACGCTGAAAGCTTACGGCGCTGTCAGTGAAGAAACTGCCAGGGAAATGGCGGAGGGCGGAGTGAATACCAGCGGTACCGACCTCTGTGTGGCCACTACGGGTATAGCAGGACCTGACGGCGGCACGGATGAAAAGCCTGTGGGGCTGGTGTACATGGCCTGCTGCCTGAGGGGAAAAACCTGCGTCAGGAGATACCAGTTTAAGGGCAACCGGGAAAAGGTGCGGGAACAGGCTATGATGAAGGCACTGGATCTGGCGCGTCTTTGCATACTGGCTAATAAATAAATACCAGGCGGATATAGCATCCTTGCTTATTGCGTGAAAATAAGTTCCGGGAGGAATTGGGTTTGGAATCAAGACGAAGGAAGAAACAGATTTCAGCGGCCTGCCACTATGCATATACACGGCTGGCCCTGAATTACTATATGTACTACGAGGTAATCCTGGAAGGAGACCTTTTAAGCAGCAGGCTGGAGAGGCTGAGCAAACGATACCACGGTCTGCTGAAGGATTTCCTGGAGGGAAGCCTGAAGCCGGAGGAGCTGAATGGCTTAAGGGATGAGACTGCCTCGGCCATGGAGGCCAATACCGCTTATACGGATGCTTTTCAGGCGTATGAGTACGTTCTGAACCGTCTGGAAGGACGTTTTGAGCCCCAGCTCATGGGAAACAGAAATGTCCAGCCGGATGAGGAAGAATGGACAGCGGAAATTATGGCCTATATCACGGACACAGATGAGGCAATGGTTGTCAATGAACGGATACAGTCCGTGGTGGGCCAGCTTCCCATACGGCTTACCAGGAATAAATTCTTTGCCATGGTGGAGGAGGGGCTGTCTGTCTATAAGGGCGGTCCGGTCTCCAGCCTGGATGATATGCTGTATATCCTGAGGTCCGAGGCCATGCTGGCGCGGCCGGAGGACATGGAGACAGGATACGAGGATCTTCACTCCATTCTCAGGGAATTTGAAAGGGCGGATTTTAAGGCCGTCACAGCAGAGGAATACCGGCATCTGACAGCCGAGATGGAGCGGGCAGGACAGATTCTCCTGGATACCACGGGGGAACTGATGCTGTTTATGGATTTGATCAATGACCTTTATGTGCTTATGCTTTCCAGAAGATGGGCGATGATGGAGGTATCGGAGGAAAGCCTGTTACAAGAGCTGCTGTCAAAGGTCCAGTCTCTTTTTGAGGAAGGGGCCGTAACGGCCATTCCGCAGGAGCTGACAGATAAGCTGTCCATGCTGGAGGGAAAGCAGGAGACCTACTTTGAGCAGTGGATGCGTCTGGCGACAGAGGTTAAGAGCGCGGCAGACAGCGCGGATGAGGACGGGGAGATTCTCAGGAAGATAGAGCTGCTCATGTCGGACAGCTCCTTCATGTCCCTGGATCGTCCGGAAGACAAGGCGGATCAGAAGGTGGATGAAGAACTGATGGCCGGAAAGCTGGAGCGCTTCTTTGGGGAGCTGTCAGCTGCCTGGGAAGGAAAACCAAAGGTCCTTGTCAGGGCTGTGATGTCCAAAATTCTGTCCAGGCTGCCGGTCTTTTTTGATTCCCTGGAGGAAGTGCGTTTGTATGTGGAAGGGAGCCTCAGAAGCTGCTCTGATGTGAAGGAAAAAGAGATTTCCATGGGCCTTATACGCATGTTGATGGAGCAGGATAAATTTGACCAGGAAGATTATTAGGACGTGCCTTGGCGGAAATGGGTTTCAGACATGGCCTGGCGCGCAGACAGAGGGAGATGAATGAATGCGCTGGTGGGAGCATCTATATATGGGAGACCGGGCCGGAAGGCACCGGGCCAGGGTCCTCATGGGAATCCGCGAAAGGAAGCTCATGCCGGACACCTATGTGATTACTCTTCCTCAGAGTGGGAATCATATACTTGACATACGGCCTGTGATGCTGCTGACAGAGGAAGAACGCAAGGCAGAGGATTTCCTGATTTTAGGCGTGGCCGAGGGATATGGGGAAGCATGTGAGGTAGTCCGCACCATGGTGGATGATATGTACCGGCATACGGACGGTTTTAACTGGAAATCATATATGGCGTACCTGGGGGAGGCAAGATGATTCATATTCTGCTCGTGATATTGAAGATAATAGGTATTGTTCTTCTGGTCATCCTGGGGCTGCTGCTTGGCATTCTCCTGGCAGTGCTGTTCATCCCTGTGAGGTATAAGGCAGAGGGAAGCTACCACGGACAGCTGCTGCTGTCGGTCTGCGCCACCTGGTTCTTTCATATCCTGGCATTCAGGGCTGTTTATGAAGGCGAAGGCCTGGTGTGCAGTCTTAAGGTTCTGGGCTTCAGGCTGTGGCACAATCGGGAAAAGGATCCTGCCCGGGATTTGGAAGACGGTCTGGAGACCATACTGGGAGATGAAGAACAGTCCCTGTATGAGGAACTGCAGCAGGATGAGGAGCATTACAGGAAGTCCCAGGAGGAACAGGCCCATGGCGGTCAGTCCGTCGGGGAACAGACCCACGGCGGTCAGTCCGGCGGTGAACAGACCCACGGCGGTCAGTCCGGCGGTGAACAGACCCGTGGCGGCCGGTCCGTTGAAGAACAGGCCCACGGCAGTCAACTCCATGGGGAACGGGCAGGAGAACAGGACGCCAACCGGAAGGATAGCAGGGAAGAGGAAGATGGGACAGGGCCTGAGTCTGACAAAAAGGGGCCCGGTATCATGGGGAAAATAAAAGGCTTCCCGGGCCGTATCAGTCAGTCAATCAGGCATATACTGGAAAAACTTAAGTTTTCTTTTGCGAAAATCTGTGATAAGCTTAAAGGAATCAGGGAGTTTGTTCAGGAAAAGAAAATGTGGCTGGAGGATGAAAAGAATCAGGCGTCCTTAAAGCTCCTTTACAGGCAGACAAAACGTCTCCTGGTACATCTGTGGCCCAGAAAGGGCAGGTGCACCGTCACCTTCGGGTTTGACGATCCCTATACAACGGGGCAGGTGCTCCAGGCCGCCAGCCTTATTTACCCGTTTTACCACAGGCAGCTTTTTTTGTACCCGGTATTTGATGAGAAAATACTGGACGCAGAGGGAAGCCTGAAAGGAAGAATACGGTTATCCGTAATTCTTTGGCTGGTACTCCAGGTCCTGTTTGACGGACATACCCGCAGGATGCTGAAGGGTTTCTTAAAGTGATATGACACTCGCGGCGGCTGTTGGGGGATGGGATATCCTGTCCCCCAACAGCCCGCGGGAATAAATAGAGAAGAGGACATACTATGGCAGAGAATCAATTTACATCTACGATAGACACGTTATTTAGAGGCATGGACCAGTTCGTCAACACCAAGACCGTGGTGGGGGAACCGGTACAGGTGGGAGATACCATCATTGTCCCTCTGGTTGATGTGACATGCGGTATGGCGGCCGGAAGCTTTGCTGAGGGTGTCAAGCAGAAACAGCGGGGCGGCGGAGGCATGAGCGCCAAGATGAGCCCCAGCGCCGTGCTGGTGATTCAGGGGGGCGTAACTAAGCTTGTCAACGTAAAGAATCAGGATGCCATCACCAAAGTCATAGATATGGCGCCGGATTTTATCAACAAATTCCTGGGGGGGAAGCCAGCTGTGTCTGAAGAGACGGTCCAAACCGCAAAGGATACGGCGGCAGCCTACGACACGGGTAAGGCAGAACATATGGATGTGAAATAGGAATCCCGGGCCGCCTTTCTGCATATGATGGAATATAGCTTGTTGCAGAATGGGGGAGACAATTAAGATATGAGAAGAATATGCGGGCTTATGCTGTTCTGCTTTGGACTGGGGATGGCAGTGCTGCTCTTTATTCCGGAGACAATCTTTACCTTCCTGTTCGTTATCGGCTGCCTTGTATTAGGATATAATCTGTTCTGTTGTTAATATAAACGTATGGCGTATCGAAGAGGAAGAAGACTACAATAGGGATTGAATATAAAATACAGGTTATGCGTTCCTCCCACAGGAGCATAGCCTGTTTTTTACTGTCTGGTTTTTTGCGGCAGGGACTGACAAGCGGATACCAGGCTGAATATTGCGCAAAAAAAAGACACCGCCTGTCGGTATGACAGAGACAATGTCTTTTTCCGTGATATGTTCTGTTTCATTAAGCTCTTTCTACAAGGCCTGAACGTAAGCAGGAAGTACATACGTACATTCTCTGGGTTCCACCATTAACCTTGACTCTGACAGATTTAACGTTCGCTTTCCACATCTTGTTGGATCTTCTATGGGAATGGCTCACTTGAATTCCGAAATGAGCTGCCTTTTCACAGATTGCACACTTAGCCATACTATTGCACCTCCTTAACACGTTACTTGGATTCTTTCATTAAGAAAAATCCACAACAAATGTATGATACCAGAAGTTTGCAAATTTTGCAAGTGAAAAAATTAAAATTTCTTTCTTTTTTTCAGAAAATAGTGTATACTGTCTCTAGTAAAGAAACGGAGGCATGTGTATGAAGGGACGAATCAGCAATAAAATGGGCGAAATCCAGATTAACCCGGACGTGATTGCTTTATATGCAGGAACCATCGCAGTTGAATGTTTTGGCATTGTAGGTATGGCAGCTGTCAGCATGAAGGACGGGCTGGTTAAACTATTAAAGAGAGAGAGCCTGACTCATGGAATCAATGTGGATATAAATGATAATAAAATATCCATTGATTTCCACGTAATCGTATCTTATGGGGTCAGTATTTCGGCTGTATCTGACAACCTGATTGAAAGCGTGAAATACAGGGTAGAAGAATTCACCGGCATGGAGGTTGAGAAAATCAATATCTATGTGGAAGGTGTTAGAGTGATTGACTAGGAGGAAGTAACTTGTGGGTATAAGTACGATTGACGCCGGTATGCTTAAGAATGCCTTCCTGGCAGGAGCAAAGGGGTTAGAGGCAAAGAAGGACTGGATTAACGAACTGAATGTATTTCCCGTGCCGGACGGGGATACGGGAACCAATATGACGCTTACTATCATGGCGGCGGCGAAGGAAGTGGCGGAGCTGGAGAATCCCACCATGGACCAGCTGGCAAAGGCCATTTCATCCGGTTCCCTGCGCGGGGCAAGAGGAAACTCCGGAGTTATATTATCACAGCTTCTCAGAGGCTTTACAAAAGAAATAAAAGCAGTGGAAGAAATTGATACCACCATTCTGGCCAACGCCATGGTGAGGGGAACCGAGACAGCATACAAGGCTGTCATGAAACCAAAAGAGGGAACCATCCTGACCGTGGCCAAGGCCATGGCGGATAAGGGCCTGGAGATGGCTTCACAGACAGATGACATAGAAGAATTTGTAAAACAAGTTATAGAATACGGCGATTATGTGCTGAGCCAGACACCGGAGATGCTCCCCGTGTTAAAACAGGCGGGTGTGGTGGATTCCGGAGGCCAGGGGCTGATGCAGGTGGTCAAGGGGGCCGTGGACGGCCTTCTGGGCAGGACAGTGGACTTTTCACTGGACACGGTTCCGGACAGCGGGAATAGGCCGGCAGCCGGCGAAAAAGCCGCCAGAGGCGCTGCAAGGACGGATATAGATACAGCCGATATCAAATTCGGTTACTGTACTGAATTTATCATAAATCTGGAGAAGGTTTACACGGATAAGGATGAGACGGAGTTAAAGTCATACCTGGAATCCATTGGCGATTCCCTGGTGGTGGTGTCGGATGATGAGATCGTAAAGGTCCATGTACACACCAATCATCCCGGCCTGGCCTTTGAAAAGGCGCTGGCCTTCGGTTCCTTATCCCGCATGAAAATAGACAACATGAGGGAAGAGCACCAGGAGAGGGTCATTCAGGATTCGGAGCGTCTGGCCAGGGAACAGGCTGCCAGGGAGCAGGAAGACAAAGACAAGGCAACCGGGGAAGAGGCGCCGTCAGAACGCAGGGAATATGGCTTTATAGCTGTATCCAGCGGGGAAGGTCTGAGCGATATTTTCAGGGGAATCGGAGCCGACTGCCTGATTGAAGGCGGACAGACCATGAATCCCAGTACAGAGGATATGCTAAAGGCCATAGAACGGGTAAATGCAGAGAACATTTTCATTCTGCCCAACAACAAGAACATTATCATGGCTGCACAGCAGGCCAGGGATTTGACGGAAGATAAGAACATAATCGTCATCCCCTCCAGGACCGTTCCCCAGGGAATCACGGCATTGGTCAATTTTATGCCGGATTTGGGACCGGAGGAAAATACCCGGACCATGACCGAGGAGATGGGAAATGTGAGGACTGCCCAGATTACCTATGCGGTCCGCACCACCAATATTGACGGCATTGACATTGAAGAAGGGGATATCATGGCCCTGGGAGACCACGGTATTCTGGCAGTGGGAAAATCTGTGGACGGGGTTGCCCTGGAGGCCATGAAAGAGATGCTGGATGATGAAAGTGAGCTTGTAACCATATACTATGGAGCAGATGTGTCTGAGCATGAGGCAAAGGTTCTTGAAGAACAGGCACAGGAACAGTATCCTGATAAGGAAATCGAGCTTCAGTACGGGGGACAGCCCATATACTACTATCTGATTTCTGCTGAGTAGAAGGAAGAAGGCAAAGGAGGAGCCAGAAGAGAGAATGGCTAGATGGACAAGAGATGAGGAACTGAACCAGCCGGCTGATTTCGTGCAGTTCATGATGGAGGACTTTCTTACAAAAAACGGGTTCAAAAAAAAGACCCACAAGGGACAGGAAGTCTGGCAGGAGGGCGATGGCTTTCTGACCATGGCAAGGTTTATACGGTATGAGTATAACGACGGAAGCTTTCATCTGGAAGCCTGGATCGGTAAGAAACGTGAGAATCCCATCAAGGGATTTGTGGGCGCCATGCCCAAGAAGATGTTCCGGGAGAGCCTGGAGGAGTTAATACGCCTGCTCCATCAGCCCCTGCCCCAGGGACAGGAAGACACAGGAAACAAAGTCATTACCATACAGGTGCCTGACCACGGAAAGTGCGCTGTTCCAGCCATGATACTCTCTATACTGGGAATTGTGGTGGGCCTGCTGCTTTCGCCTCTGGGCGGCATTGTGCTGGGAGGACTGGGAATTACCTTCGGACAGAAGGCCCGCAGCTCCAGCAAAAACAATATAGGCAGGGCGGCTGTGATTCTGGGTACCATTGCCATGGTGGCTGCCATCATCGGTTACATTATCAATCTGATTTTTGCATTTACATTTATATTTTAAATTAAAAGGAGCGGATGACTATGAATGAAAACATGATGAACAGATCTTACGAAGTTCAGGTAGAGGGAGACTCACTGGGACGCTACACGGCAAAGACTTTTGGCTGGATGTTTGCAGGGCTTTTGGTTACCTTTATTGTTGCGGTGGGCTTTGCAATGACAGGAACGATTTTTTATATATATTCCTTCCGTTACTGGCCTCTGGCACTTCTGGCCGCCGAGCTGGGAGTAGTGATATATCTCTCCGCCAGGATTGAGAAGATGTCCGTGGGTATGGCCAGGAGCTTATTCTTCCTGTATGCCGCCCTTAACGGCATTGTATTCAGCGCATATCTATTTGCATTCAGCCTGGAGATTCTGTGGATGGTATTCGGCATCACAGCCCTGTTCTTTGGAATCATGGCATTGATTGGCTGGTTTGGCAATATTAATTTTACCAAGCTTCGTCCTTTCATGCTTGGAGGACTTGTATTCCTGTTTTTCTACTGGATTTTTGCAATGTTTATTGATTTAAGCGCATTTGACACCATTGTATCGACTGTGGGAATTTTCCTGTTCCTGGTACTGACAGCCTATGATGTGAAGAAGATACAGGCATTCCACGCATACTACGGCCAGGCGCCTGAGATGGCAGCCAAGGCCTCCATCTTCTCCGCACTGCAGCTTTATCTGGATTTTATCAACCTCTTTGTGTATATTATGAGGATTCTGGGGCGCAGGAAGTAAGCATGATTAAAAAGTTTTTTTGCCAGCAGCTATTGTCTGCTGGCATTTTTTGTTGTCTGATAATGTTCTTTCTATTTCCTTAATCATACGGTACATTCACCAGTTTTGAAAAAATTTAAACTCCCATTATTATTTCACTTATCTATCTAAGAAAAATATATTATTCATAAATATCGTGATTACCTTTTGGTATGTTGTTGATTAAAATATGTTCGTAACATTAATACAGTATAATGTCCTTGTATTACTGATAGAATTTGGTTGTAAGGTCTTGCATGCGGGATAGATGGCTTCATATTCAAAAAAACGAAAGATAAATTTTACGGTTTGTATAATGGTACAGTAATATTTTAAAAACGAAACATTAAACGAAACATTAAATGAAATATACTATTGACAATTCGTAAGTAACGAAATATAATTAAAACATAAAATAAAAGATAAACAAAACAAGCTTTCTTGACTGTAACGGCAGCAGTCAAAAAATAAAATAACATATTCCAGGAGGGGAAACATGAAGAAAAGAACGATAGCAGTTGTATTGGCGGCGGCAATGGCGATGAGCTCTCTGGCAGGATGCTCTGGGAGTGAAAAGCCTGCGGACACTACGGCAGCGGCAACCGAAACGACCACTGTGGCGGCAACGGAGATGAAGGAAGAAAGTACGAAAGCTCCTGAGTCAAAAGAAACAGAGGTTAAAACGGAGGAAGTGGTAAGTTCAGATTTAACTCTGGGAGATTACGAGCCTAAAAAGAAGGAGTATAACTTTTATCTGACTTACAAACTGGTACATGCATGGTGGGATGCAGTTGGATTAGGTTTGGAGGAAGCTCAGAAGCAGTATGCTGACCGGGGAATTACCATTAATTATGAGTATACGGCTCCTGTTACACCGGATGCCATTGACCAGGTCAACCGTCTGGAAGAAGCGGCAGGAAGAGGATTTGATGTAATTGGCGTGGATGTGAATGATATTAAGATTGTAACGCCAACCATCAATAATCTGATTGACCAGGGGGTAAAGGTTATGACTTTCTCCAGTTCGGATGCAACGAAAGAAGATGGATGTAAACGTATCGCATATGTAGGAAACACTCATAACTACCAGGATGGCGCTGATTTGGCAGAGATTCTGGCAGAAAAGATTGATTACAAGGGACAGGTAGCTGCTCTGGCCGGAACCATCGGAGCACCGTGCCATGAGGACCGTATCAAAGGCTTCAAGGATGTAATGGAAAAATATCCGGAGATTGAAGTAGTTGAAATACAAAATGACAATGATTCAGTCGAAAATGCACTCACATTTACAGAGGGATTTCTTCAGAAATATCCGGACTTAAAAGGAATTTTTTGTAATAACATGGGTAATCCCATAGGAGCAGCACAGGCTGTTGTGGATGCAGGAAAGGCAGGACAGATTGTATTAGTGGGTATGGATCATGACAAGCGGGCTCTTGAATATTTAAGAGATGGTGTGATACAGGCTTTGGGTGTTCAGGACTGTTTTAAGATGGGATTTGATACTATCCAGGTAGCAATCATGATTGCTGACGGTTTAGAGCCGGGAGCAGATACATATCCAGAGCAGACGGAAGAAACCACGTCCATTATATATCAGGAGGATGCACAGAGGATGCTGGATATGCTGTATCCTGCGTCATAGACTGATTCAATATTTGGGGTTGATGAAAACGATATAAATGCCGTAAAGAATTCCCTGCCATATGGTAGGGAATTTCAAAAAACAGGAGGAATTTCATGGCAGAATATCTTTTGGAGATGAAACAGATTGTAAAGCAGTTCCCTGGAACCCTTGCCTTGGACCATGTGGATTTCACATTGGAACAGGGCGAGGTAATGGCTCTGATTGGGGAAAATGGAGCTGGCAAAAGTACGCTGATGAATGTTCTGATGGGAATGCTTCAGCCGGACTCTGGAGAGATGGTTTTGAGGGGACAGACAATCACAAACCGGTCGCCCTATGAAGCGCTGCAGAAAGGTATAGGTATGGTGCCGCAGGAGCTTAATCTGGTAAGCGATTTATCAATTGCTGAAAATATTTTCCTGGGCCTTCATCAAAAAAAAGGGAATAGGATAGATTGGGACCACATGAGGTCGAAGGCAAAGGAAATGCTTGACAAACTGGAAGTGGACATAGATCCGGGCAAGAAAATATCAGAAGTAAGCGCTGCATACCAACAGCTTGTATCTATAGCCAGAACCCTGGTCTTTGGTTCAAACATCATCATCCTGGATGAACCGACAGCATCCTTGACGTTAAATGAGACAGAACACCTGTTTAAAAATATCAGGAAACTTAAGAATGAGGGAAAGGCCATCATCATGATTACGCATCATCTGGATGAGGTTCTTGAAATTGCAGACAGGGTTACAATTATGAGAGACGGAAAGCTGATAAAAATAAGTAATACGTCAGATTTGTCTATAGACGATATGATTTATTATATGGCGAATCAGAAGGTTGAAAAAAGCCAGCATATCGTCCGCCCGGTTCCTGACCAGGTGTTCTTGAAGGTTATGGGGCTTTGCAGAGGCAAAGAGTTTCAGAACGTGGATTTTGAAGTGAAGAAAGGGGAAATCTTCGGTGTGGCGGGCCTGGTGGGAGCGGGACGGACAGAACTGTTTTCCTGCTTATACGGTCTTACAAAAAAAGATAAGGGAAAAGTGTATCTGGAGGGCAAAGAGGTGGAAATTACTTCACCAAATGAAGCCATAAGTTATGGAATCGGTCTGGTTCCGGAGGAACGAAGAAAACAAGGAATGTTTCCTATTCTTTCTATTTATGAAAATATAATGATGCCTAACTACCATAAGGTAACACGTATGGGGAGAATAAATTTTAGCCAGGCCAGGGAAGCCGCCAATCATCATATACAGGCGCTCCGAATTAAAACACCGGATTGTCTCACTCAGATTAAAAATTTGAGTGGTGGCAATCAGCAGAAGGTAATATTGGGAAGATGGATGGAAAAACAGGTTAAGCTCTTTATATTGGATGAACCCACTAGGGGGATTGATGTTCGGGCAAAAGGTGAAATCTATAAATTAATCCGGGACATGGCGGACAGTGGAATTACTGTGATTGTTATTTCGTCTGAGATTGAAGAGCTCTTGACACTGGCTGACCGCATTATGATCATGAACGGTGGTAAGGTGAAGGGATTTGTTGTGCCAAATGAGGATATGGAGCGGGAAGACATTTTAAAGGTGGCATTACACTAACATATAGAGGGGTAGGTTTGATACATATGAAAGAAAAAATTTTAGGCATGGTAAAATCCACTGCTGGGGCAGTGCTGATTGTTACTATATTAATGACCGTAATTGTGCAGCTGCTTACAGGACATTTTTATACAGCATATAATTTGTCTACGTTTTCGCGTTCTGCTTCCTTTACCATAATCATAGGTTTTGCACAAACCCTAGTTCTTCTTCTCGGAGGAATTGACCTATCGGTTGCCAGTGTGGCAGGACTCTGCAGTATGATTTTTGCAATGTTAACCACAGTGGGGGGAGTAAATCCTTTTTTGTCCATTGCCATAGCGCTTATGGCTGGAGTTGCTTTAGGGGCAATTAACGGTATCTTCATCTGCAGCCTGAACCTGACTCCGTTTATTGTCACGTTGGCGACCAGTGCATTGTATAAGGGGATTATTTATGTCGCTACAAAAGGAATACCCCTTACCGGGATTCCGGAATCAGTGACCATTATAGGCCAAGGAACGCTGTTTGGCATTATTCCATACCCGGCCATTATTATGGTGGTACTGGCAGTGATACTGATTTATATGCTGAGATATACTTCTTTTGGCCGCCATATATATGCGGTGGGCGGTAATGAACATGCGGCAAAAATTGTTGGAATACAGATTAACAAGACAAAGATGGCAGTATATGCCTTGACTGGATTCATATCAGCTTTGGCGGGGATACTAATGGTGCTGCGTTTGGGTTCTTCACAGGTAAATATAGGAGAAAACTGGGCCATGCCTTCCATTACAGCAGGCGTGTTAGGCGGCACATCTATGAATGGAGGAAGCGGAGGTATCGGAGGGACTATAGTGGGAGGTTTGCTCATGAGTGTAATATCCTTCAGTATCAGTCTTTTAGGAATTTCCTCCTACTGGGATCAGATTGTCACTGGTGTGGTGGTACTGATTGCAGTAGCGATTGATGCAATCCGAAGAAGAAACAACAGTAATGTATAAATGCTACTATTAATGTTCAAAATTGAGGAGGAAATAATATGAAATTTGGAATATGTTATTGTTATTGGAGTAAGGATTGGGAGGGGAATGATTACCCTAAAATGATTGAACGTGCCAGGGCCTGTGGCTTTGATGCCTTGGAAATTTTTTGGGGAAGAACTCTCACAATGGAGCAGCAGGAAGTAAATGAAATTTTGGCGGCATCCAGGGCGAATGATGTGGAAATTTATGTTTCTGGCGGATTTGGTAAGGAGGAAGACCTATCTCAGGCTGACGAAACAGGAAGAAGGGCAGCAGTTGAGAAGTCAAAACGCCTGATTGAAGCAATCGCCCGTTTGGGAAGCCATAATTTCTCTGGTATCAACTATGGAGCTTGGTGTAAGTTTGACCGCCCAATCGACAAAGAGAAAAGTTTTGAACAGTCTGCGAAATCTCTTAAGGAGATTGGAAAATGTGCGGCTGATTATGATGTGAGCTGGAACATGGAAGTAGTAAACCGTTTTGAGAACTATATGCTTAACACAGCAGCTGAAGCAAGAAAGCTGGCTGATATGGTGAATCATCCTAATATTAATATTCTTCTGGATATATTCCATGGGATGATTGAAGAGGATGATTTGGCGGAAGCTATTCGGACGGCAGGCAGCAGACTGGGCCATTATCATATGGGTTCCAATAACAGGAGACCTCCGAGACCTGGTTTCCTTCCGTGGCAGCAGGTAGTAGATGCGTTGAAGGAAATTGGGTATGACAGATGTATTTCTTTTGAGCCACTGGTGCGGACAGGGGGATCGGTTGCGCTGGAAGGCGGAAATGTATGGAGGAATATGCTTCCGGCTGATGCCGATGATAAGTATTTGGACGATCTGATTAAGGAATCGCTGGGATACATTAAAGGGATGTTTTAGAAGAGAGGTATTCAAATGGAAAGGTATATTATCGGTATAGATTCGGGTACTACCGGAATTAAAGCGGTGCTGTTTGATGAACAGGGGAACGAGATAGCAAAAAAGGGTATTGGGCTGAAAGGATACTTTCCACAGGAAAATCAGTACGAAGAAGACATGGAGGAAATCTGGGAAAAGGCACAGATATGTGTAGAGAGTGTAGCTGCTCAGGTAGACCGTAATGCTATCATAGGAATCGGTATCACAGCTCAGGGGGATGGACTGTGGATGGTGGATGAAGATATGAAGCCGGTGCGCAGAGGGTGCTGTTTTTGCGATGGAAGGGCAGCAGAGTTTGTAGACCAGTGGGTGGAGGACGGAACATGCGAGCGCTTATTTGAACTGACGGGTACATGGATATTTACAGGAAACCAGAATGGCATTGTGCGCTGGATGGAGAAGTATGAGAAAGAGTCTCTCGAAAAAAGCAGATGGCTGCTTCATTTGAAGGACTATCTGTTCTACAAATTCACGGGAGAGGTTACAACAGATGCCACAGACCAGTCGCTTATTTTCCTTGATCAGAATAAACGGGATTATCTGGAGGAGGCATTTGATGTATGTGGGTTAAAAGCATACCGTGAGAAATATCCTCCCGTAAAGACTGCAAAAGAGAACACATATTTCATTTTGCCGGAATTGTCTGAGAAAATAGGACTTACAGATAAAGTTTTAGTAACATCAGGCCCCATGGATGTGGGCGCCTGTGCTCTGGGCAGCGGTGTAATTGATAATGCCCACTGTTGTTCCATAATAGGTACTGCTGCCCTTCATGAGATGGTGATTGATAAACCATTGCAGGATGCAATAAAATCAGGTATGACCGTGTCGCATGTGATGGAAGGCAGATGGCTCAGGCTCATGGCCTCTTTAGCTGGTACTCCTAACCTGGAATGGATGCTACAGACGATTGGCAGCCAGATAAAAGAAGATGCAGAGGGATTGGGGAAGAATGTTTACGATTATATGGAAGAGATGATTAAGGATGTTCCTATTGGCGCTCACGGCGTGATGTATCACCCTTATCTTCTTGCAGGAGGAGAGAGGGCGCCTTTTACAGATTCCAGAGCAAGGGCCAGTTATACTGGACTCAGTGTGAAAACAAGCCTGGCGGACATTGTGAGAGCCACCTATGAGGGTGTGGCCTTTGCCATGCTGGACTGTTATGAACATATGCCTCTTACACCAGAACAAATAACAGTTTGCGGAGGCGGATCCGGCAGTAATACCTGGTGTCAGATGTTTGCCGATGCTCTGGGAAGCCGTATTGTGACCGTGAAGGGTGACGAGCTGGGGGCAAGAGGCGTTGCCATTAACAATATGGTAGTTCAAGGTATATATGGCAGTTACCAGGAAGCAGTGTCAAAAATTGTGAAGACGAAGATGGTTTATGAACCAAATATGGAACATCATAAAAAGTATATGAAATTCTATGAACTATACAAAGAATTATACACCTCGATTCAAAAGACCTGGAAGACGAGGGCAACTATCTTGAAGGAGTAATCATATGTTGTATGAAGAAGCCAGACAGGAAATTTTAGATGTTTGCAGACGAATGGTCGGGAAGGGGTATTTTCTGGGAACCTGGGGAAATGTAAGTGTACGGATAGGTAATCATATTGTGCTAACTCCCAGTAAGGTTGAGTATGGAAGCATGGAGCTGGAAGATTTTGTTGTTATTGATCTGGAAGGCAATAAAGTGGAAGGCAACCGTACCCCTACATCCGAAAAAGAAGTCCACCGTCAGATTTATCTGGTGAGGGACGATATAAAAGCAGTCATACATGCCCATACACAGAAAGCCATGGCTGTATCAGCATTACCAATCTCGTCGGTACCCTGTATGGTGGAGGAAATGTCACAATTGTTCGGCGGCAAAATCCCTTTATCCAGGCAATATATTCCGGCAGAGCAGCATCAGAGCCTGGGAAGAGGGGCAGCCGAGGTGATTGGAGATAAGAATGGCCTCATACTGCGCAATCATGGACCCGTAGCTTGCGGAAGGAATCTCTCAGAAGCTGCCCTGACAGTAGATGTTATGGAAAAAGCGTGTGCCATTTATCTGGATATTATTAACCGGCCAATAAAGGAGATACCATCCAGATTTGTCCAATCGGAGCGGGAGAGGTTTCTGTTTAAATATGGGCATGAGAATACATAGCATGATATGGCGATAGAGTGAGGGGGAATTAATGCTTTTTTGTTGAGGTTAAAATCATAGTATGATATAATCAAATGTATGTTTCATCAGAAAGTAAGAAAAGAGTCAGTGAATATCATATGAATAGAACAGAACGACTTGCAGAGATTAAAAAAGTAGTTGAAGAATCAGGCCGTATAGAGGTCAATGATTTAAGCGATATGTTCCATGTATCGGAAGTTACAATCAGAAAGGACCTGTCTCTTTTAGAGGACCGACAGTGTATCCGAAGGATACACGGAGCCGCTCTTCCTACAGGTGAAATCAGTGATGCAGAACCAATACGTGAGGATTCACTGGGGATGCATATTGAATATGACCGGAGGAAGGAAGAAATTGGTAAGATTGCGGCTTCACTGGTTACGGACAGCGGTTGGGTGTTCATAGGACAAGGAACCACCTGTTACTATATTGCCAGAGAATTGGCCAAGCTGGAGGAGGTCAATGTATTGACGAATAATCTTTTGGCAGCCCAGGCACTGGCTAAGAATAAACAGGCTAATGTCATTGTCACCGGCGGGAATCTGGTACATAGCCATCTGTATGTAGCAGGTGAGATGTTCATGCGTAATCTGGATAAAGTGTATATATCTAAGGCATTTATGGGGGTTGGAGGAGCGGACTTGTCTGCTGGATACACAGTGAATTACTCCACAGAGTTAATTGTATACCAGACCATAAAGGCAATTGCTGACCAGCTAATCATTGTATTGGATTCTTCTAAATTTAACCGTACCACATTTCTCAGCCTGGGTTCTTTGACTTTTTCTGATGTGATTATATCGGATAAAGGAATCCCTGCATCTTACAGAGAATTTTATGAAACGAATGGTGTCAAGGTTTTGAACTAGCGCTTATTTGGAACCCCACGTTTGTCCGAACACGCTACAGGTTGCAAAGGGGAGCCTCTGTCACAATGGTTCCCTTTCGTTTCTTAAAATCCAAGAGCAGGATACTTTATTTGAAAATACATGATTCTAATTCGGGAACTTTTCTATCTATGATTCAGTTCTATATCTGTCACGATTCCCGTGATTTCCTCAAAACCGCAATTGAAAACTGCATAAAGACGGCCGGACTATATAAGAGTAAAAACACCATAACAGGGCGAGTTACCGCCTTTGGATGTTAGAGGAGAATATGATGATAATTCAAGGTGTGAGGTACATGACAGATTTTGAGGCCAAAAAAGCTATTTTGGATATAGGAAAGCGCATGTATGACAAAGGCTTTGTGGCCTCGAATGATGGGAATATCAGCTGCAAGGTAGGAACAAATACCATATGGACCACGCCGACTGGTGTCTCAAAAGGTTTCATGACCCAGGATATGATGGTAAAGATGGATTTGAATGGAAATATCTTGATGGGGAGATATAAGCCCTCATCAGAGGTAAAGATGCACTTAAGAGTTTATAGAGAGAATCCGGATGTGCAGGCAGTGACACATGCTCACCCGCCTGTGGCTACCAGTTTTGCTATTGCAGGAATCCCCTTGGATAAAGCAGTGCTGACGGAAGCTGTTATGGGATTAGGTACCATACCTGTGGCGCGTTATGCGACCCCAGGTACAGAGGAAGTACCGGATTCTATTGCTCCCTTTGTGAATACCCATAATGGCGTGCTTCTGGCTAATCATGGTGCTTTGACATGGGGAAAAGATGTGTATCAGGCATTTTACAGATTAGAATCGGTTGAGTATTACGCTACGATCCTGATGTATACGGGTTATATAATTGAGCGTCAGAATACGCTTTCCTCCAGCCAGGTAGAGCGGCTGCTTGAAATCAGAAGGAAACTGGGCATCACCACGGGAGGTATCCCTACCTGCGCCGGCGTTAATGAGGCCGATGTACAGGGGCAGAGAAGAAGCTCCGATGAGCTGTCTGAGTCACTTAACCTAAAGGGAGTAACAAGGCTTATTAGACCAGGGGACGTTCAGCAGGGAACAGGGGAGAGGCCGTCTGCACCAGACAAATCAAAAGAAGAAATTATTGGGGAGGTAGTGAGGCGGGTTTTGGAGCAATTGAAGCAGAATCATTAGGGGGATACTATCATGGAAATAAGTGAAAAAGAGATAGAAGCCATTGTGCGGAGCGTGTTATCCGGATTGGCACAGAAGGATTTTCAGGCAGGTGCATTACATATAAATGACAGGACGTGCAGCAATGGGCAGGATGGGATTTTTGAACAGGTTGAGGATGCCATTGAAGCGGCTAGAACAGCACAGAAGGAATGGATACATAGATATAAACTGGAAGACAGAAAAAGAATCATTGAGGCTATTCGGGCGGCATCCCGTGCTCATGCCGAATCTTTGGCGAGGATGGTCCATGAGGAAACAGGAATGGGACGGTATGAGGATAAGATTATAAAACATATGGCTGTTATTGATAAGACTCCGGGGGTGGAATGCCTGGTGACAGATGCTGTTTCAGGCGATGAGGGATTGATGATAGAGGAACAAGCTCCCTTTGGCGTGATTGGCGCCATCACTCCTTCCACGAATCCCACAGAGACTATGATTAATAACACTATTAGTATGATAGCCGGAGGCAATGCCGTAGTGTTCAATGTCCATCCGGGGGCGAAGAGGTGCAGCGCCTATTGTCTGCAAATGCTTCACCGCACGATTGTGGAAAATGGCGGCCCCAAAAACTTGATTACCATGCAGAGAGAACCTGATATGGAGGCTGTTCACAAATTAACTTCAAGTCCGCATATCCGCTTGATGGCGGGAACCGGAGGGATGGGGATGGTACATTCTCTGCTTTGTTCCGGAAAAAAGACCATTGGTGCGGGGGCAGGAAATCCGCCAGTAGTGGTGGATGATACGGCAGATTTAAGCCTGGCGGCCAGGGAGTTGTACAGAGGGGCATCCTTTGACAATAACCTTCTCTGCCTGGCTGAAAAGGAAGTTTTTGTGATGGACAACGTAGCTGACGAACTGGTGGACAGGCTGGTCGGAGAGGGGGCTTATCTGCTGGACGAGTCACAACTGACTAAGATTACAAAGCTGGCTATGGTGAATAAAGCTGGAAATTATGAAGTAAACAAAAAATGGGTGGGAAAGGATGCCGGTACGTTTTTAGAGGCAATCGGCATACAAGAACATAAGAATCCGCGGCTTCTTATTTGTGTGACGGACAGGAGCCATCCTTTTGTCAAAGTAGAACAATTAATGCCGGTATTACCGATCGTGCGTTGCGAAACATTTGAGAAATGTGTGGAATGGGCAGTGGATGCTGAGGCAGGAAACCGTCACACCGCATCTATATTTTCAAAAAATGTGGAGCATATGACACTGTTTGGTAAGGAGATAGAGACTACAATTTATACAAAAAATGGTGCTACGTTAAAGGGAGTAGGAATCGGTGGTGAGGGACATACCACAATGACCATCGCGGGACCTACCGGAGAAGGACTTACATGCGCCAGAAGCTTCACCCGCAGACGCAGGTGTATGCTTGCAGAGGGTGGTTTAAGAATCGTATAAGTCCCATGTGCCGTTCTGACCGAAAAAAGAAAGAGGTGAAGATATGGCATTGGGTTTTCTGGAGTGCGCTGGTTACGGAGCTGTGTTGTATGCTATGGATCAGGCCTGCAAGGCGGCCGACATAAGGATTATGGGTATTGACACAATTAACTCCAAGGATGGCTCTGCATTCATTCCCCTGACGGTCCAGGTTAAATTTGAGGGAAGCGTGGACGATGTAAAGATTGCCTGTGCAGCGGCAAGGGACGCCGCTCTCATGTTTAATAAGCCTGGGGATGTTCTTGCAGAAATCATTGAAGGGCCTTATGACGGGACCAATTCATTGTCAGTTATAACAAAAGTACCATTTAAATGAAAGCATAACAAAAAGCATATCAGGAGGTAAGAAAGATGGCATCTACATCAATAGGTCTTATTGAAACAAGGGGATTAACGGCATCCATTGAGGCTGCGGACGCAATGCTCAAAGCGGCAGATGTGGAACTTTTGGGGACGGAGAAAATAGGCTCCGGTCTGGTAACCGTGATGGTTACCGGTGAGGTTGGAGCCGTGAAGGCTGCTACGGAGGCGGGACAGGAAGCTGCTTCCAGAATTGGTGAACTGGTTGCAGTACATGTGATTCCCAGACCACATCAGGATATTACCAGAATATTGCCGCGCTTGAAATAAGACATATATCATATAGAGGACAGGACGCCATGGGAAAGATAGGTAATGCCATAGGGGTTTTAGAAATCAGCTATTATTCCAATACGGTAGTTGTCGTTGACCAGGCATTGAAGGCGGCAGAGGTAGATATAGTCAGTTTCCACAGAAAATTGGGAGGAAAACTATGCCATGCAGTCCTGGCAGGCGGGACCTCGGCTGTAGAGGCAGCCATGGAGGCGGCTGTCCAAGCAGCGGAGATAGTGGGGGCGGACGCCATAAAAGTGGCTGCAGTTATCAATGCCCCGCATCCGGAGATAATGAAACTTTTAAATATGATCGAGGAGGTAAATTAATTATGGCAGAAACAGGTATGGTTTTAAAGAAAGGAATGCTGGCATTGGGGATGATTGAGACCAGGGGACTGACGGCATCCATTGAGGCTGCTGATGCAATGTTAAAGGCAGCCGATGTGGAATTGGTCGGAACAGAGAAGATAGGTTCGGGTCTGGTGACGGTTATGGTCCAAGGTGATGTTGGAGCGGTGAAAGCAGCTGTGGAAGCGGGGCAGGATGCGGCCAGCAGGATAGGCGAGCTGGTAGCTGTTCATGTGATTCCACGTCCACATACATCGGTAGGCGCTGTACTTCCCTTCATTCGGTAACAGCAGGAGTGATATATGGAGAGAAGGGACGATGAAAACAGGGAAATGATGATTCAGGCCATATCATCATTGGTTTATGAACAGTGGGAACGTCTGAACAGGGATCCGTATCTGGTCCCAGTTGGAATTTCAGCCAGACATGTCCACCTCTCCAGGGAACATGTAGCTCAACTGTTTGGTCAGGGATATACTCTTACACCCATGAAGTATTTGAGTCAGGCTGGTCAGTTTGCATGTTTGGAACAAGTAGCTGTCCAGGGGCCGAAGGGCAGCTACGAGAAAGTAAGAATACTGGGACCTGAGAGAGGTAAAAGTCAGGTGGAGATGTCTGCCGGTGATTGCAGATTTCTGGGAATTGAACCTGTTGTAAGGACGTCGGGAGAGATAGACAATACGCCTGGAATCAGATTAAAGGGACCCTGCGGGGAAGTAGCTCTTACAGAGGGTGTTATGGTGGCGGATAGACATATCCATATGACCCAGGCAGATGCAGCATGGTTTGGCGTGTCGGACCGGGACCGGGTGAATGTCAGGGTCCCGGGTCCCAAGGGAGGCATTTTAAGCCATGTAGTGATTCGGGTTGGCGCTGATAGCCGTTTGGATTTTCATATTGATACAGACGATGCTAATGCATTTCAGTTAAAGCAGGGGCAATGGCTGCCTGTCAGAAAGGAAATGTTTGAATGATATTAGGTACAATCAAAGGCAATGTGGTCTCAACAAGAAAATGCAGCAGCCTGGTTGGTTTTAAGCTCCTCCTTGTAGAACCATTTTATGGAGAAAAGAGGAATATCATTGTCGCGGCGGATACCATTGGGGCAGGAATCGGTGAATTGGTTTTGGTGACAACGGACAATACCACGCAGTACGCACTGGACCGTTCAGCACCCGTGGATGCATTTGTGGTTGGTATAGTGGATTCGCCGCCCCAGGCAGAACTGTAGGGATTCAGAGGACTTACTTTTGGATTACTGCACAGACTTTAATGAAAGAGGGCATGGATATGGAAAAGATACATGCAGTGACGACCAGCTTATTTGGGAAAGGTTCTATCGCGCTGCTTCCAGAAGAACTAAAAAAGAGAGGACTCACGCGAGGGCTTATTGTCACGGATTCCTTTTTGTATAAAAGCGGGGCGGCGGACCGCGTAGGGTCCTGCCTTTTAATGGCAGGTCTGGAATATGCTGTGTATTATCTGGTGCAGCCTAACCCCACCATAGAGGTTGTGGAAGAGTGTCTGAAAGCCGCTGTTGCTTTGGAGATAGATGTACTGGTGGCTGTGGGAGGCGGTTCTGCCATTGATACCGCTAAAGCTGTCAGTATTGTACTTGCAAACGGCGGTCAAGTTAAGGACTATGAGGGGGTTGGCAAGTCCAGAAAGCCAGGAATCCCTATTGTAGCTGTTAATACAACGGCAGGTACGGGATCTGAGGTAACATCCTTTTATATTGTCACGGATTCTGATACTCATTCCAAAATGTGTATGGTAGATACAAACTGTATGGTAACTATAGCTGTGGATGATGCTGATTTTATGATGACAATGCCCAAAGGTCTTACCGCATCCACTGGAATGGATGCAATGACCCATGCAGTGGAAGCTGTAGTAGCAAAACGGGCAACACCTTATACAGATAAAGATGCATTGTGGGCTATAAAGACTATAAAAGAATATCTTCCAGCTGCCGTTTCAAATGGAGGTGATGTAAAGGCAAGAGAGATGATGGCCTATGCACAATACAGCGCCGGAATGGCATTTTCCAATGCAGGGCTGGGTATCATTCATGCTATGGCCCATGCACTGGGTGGCCGGTTTGGGCTTCCGCATGGACTTTGCAATGCCATATTACTGCCTTATGGCATGGAATTTAACGGTACAGACAAAATTACCTCCCGGGAATTTAAAAAGATAGCGGCAGCTCTTGCTTTGCCGGGGGCGGATTCCATGACTGGTTTTCAAGCTTCCACGGCATCCGCGGCATATCTGAGAGAATTTTCCGCGTTGCTGGGCCTGCCCCAAAGACTGAGAGATATGGAAGTAAATCCTGAGATTTTTGATGAACTGGCAGAGACAGCCATGGAAGATTCGTGCATGGATGATAATCCCTTTAAACCTACAAAGGAACAGGTGGAAGATGTGTACCGGAGAGCTTACTAGTTATGGAAAAAGCTTCTGTCTGGTTTTATAGGTGAATTTAGCTGATATTATTGTTTTATGCTGCACGGTTTTGCGGATAAGAGGGAATGTGGACAAAGAGTTACCAATCGTCCATATCTCTCAGACACGTATAAATAGTGCAGTTTTTTTATGGGTTTAAACGTGAGAAGTAAAGGTGCGATGGAATTTAGACCTAGCCAAGATAAGAAAAAGATTGTATAATTCAACTAAAACATAGCTAAAAAAGTATCATACTAATTGTTTCAGAAAGGGGAGCATATATGTTAATTGGAGCATTGGAAGCAGGCGGCACTAAGATGGTGTGCGCCGTAGGAAAGGAAGACGGTACCATATTGGAGCAGGTATCCATACCCACCACAACACCGGAGGAGACCATACCTAAGCTCATTGAATATTTTAAGGATAAGGAGATCGAGGCCCTGGGCGTGGCTGCCTTTGGCCCTGTGGATGTGAAGCCGGAGTCAGAGACTTACGGATATATCCTGGACACGCCTAAGCTGGCATGGAGGCATAAGGATCTTTTGGGCAGGCTTAAGGCTGAGCTTAAGGTTCCCATGGGACTGGATACGGATGTGAACGGTTCCTGTCTGGGAGAGGTGACATACGGATGTGCCAGGGGACTGGACAGCGTTATCTACATCACCATAGGAACCGGTGTGGGCGTGGGCGTATGCATCAATGGAAAGCTGCTGCACGGAATGCTTCACCCGGAAGGAGGCCACATCCTTCTGGCGCGTCATGAGGACGATTCAAAGGGCGGTATCTGTCCTTATCACAAAAACTGTCTGGAGGGCTTTGCAAGCGGTCCCTCTATCGAGGCCAGATGGGGTAAAAAGGCCGTGGAACTGGTGGACAGGCCCGAGGTATGGGAGATGGAGAGCTATTACATTGCCCAGGCTCTTGTGGACTATATCATGCTGCTTTCTCCCCGGAAAATTATTCTGGGCGGCGGAGTCATGCACCAGGAACAGCTGTTCCCTATGATCCGCCAAAAGGTGAGGGAGATGTTAAACGGCTATATCAAGACAAAGGAACTGGAAGACATGGACAGCTACATTGTTCCGGCAAGCCTTCACGATGACCAGGGAATCATGGGATGCATAAAGCTGGGACTCAATGCGTTACAGGCATGACTTCCTTTGGAGGATTCTGATACATGTTAAACAGACAGCCGGTAAACTCGTTAAAAGGAATTGGCGAGAAGACAGGCAAACTATTTGAAAAACTGGGAGTTGTCACCATAGATGACCTGCTGTCCTATTATCCCAGGGCATACGATGCATACGAGCCCCCGGTGTCCATAGGGCAGTTAAAGGAGCAGGCTGTTATGGCTGTGGAGTCGGCGCTTGTCAGGGGAGCTGACCTGCTGCGTCTGGGCCATATGCAGATTGTCTCGGTGCAGCTTAAGGACCTGACAGGCTCCCTCCAGGTATCCTGGTATAACATGCCCTATATGAGGGCAAATTTAAAGACCGGCGTCACCTACGTATTCCGCGGCAGGGTGGTTAAGAAAAGGGGACGGATGGTCATGGAACAGCCGGAGGTATTTACCCCTGACAGCTACCAGGCCCTGGCCGGCTCCATGCAGCCTGTATACGGACAGACCAGGGGCCTGAGCAATAAGACCATTGTGCGGGCGCAGCAGATGGCCCTGGAAATGCGGAAGATGGAGCGGGAGTACATGCCGCCGGATTTAAGGCGCAGGTATGAGCTGGCTGAAATCAATTATGCCATGGAGCACATTCATTTCCCGGCTGACCAGACAGAGCTTCTGTTTGCCAGGAAACGTCTGGTATTTGACGAGTTCTTCATGTTCCTGGTGGGGGTCAGGCGTCTGAAGGAGCACAGGGAGGACAGGCATTCTGCCTTTATGATAAAGGAGTCGGAGGAGGTGGCTGCCTTTCAATCCAGTCTGCCCTACGCCCTTACAGGAGCCCAGGAAAGGGCTCTGAGGGAAGTATATGGCGATATGGGAAGCGGCCTGGTGATGAACCGCCTGATTCAGGGAGATGTGGGAAGCGGCAAGACCATCATAGCCATTCTGGCCCTGCTGGAGGCTGCATATAATGGATATCAGGGCGCGCTTATGGTGCCTACGGAGGTATTGGCCAGACAGCACTTTGAATCCATGACCGGCCTTTTTGAAAAGCAGGGAATCGAAAAGGTTCCTGTGCTGGTCACAGGCTCCATGACGGCCAAGGAAAAACGTCTGGCATACGCGAAGATTGCCAGCCATGAGGCGGACATTATAATCGGCACCCATGCCCTGATTCAGGAAAAGGTGGTGTACGACAACCTTGCCCTGGTTATTACCGATGAGCAGCACCGCTTTGGCGTGGGACAGAGGGAACTTCTCAGCAGCAAGGGACAGGAACCCCATGTGCTGGTTATGAGTGCCACGCCCATTCCGCGTACACTGGCCATTATCCTGTACGGGGATTTGGATATATCCGTCATAGATGAACTGCCTGCGGGACGCCAGACCATAAAGAACTGTGTGGTGGATCCGGGCTATCGTCCAAAAGCATATGCGTTCATCGAGCGCCAGGTGGCGGAGGGCCATCAGGCTTATGTTATCTGTCCCATGGTGGAAGAGAGCGAGATGATTGAGGCTGAGAATGTGCTGGATTATACCAAGGCCCTGAGGAAAGCGCTGCCGCCCTCTGTGACAGTGGAATATCTCCACGGCAAGCTGAAGGGTAAGGAAAAGAATGCCATTATGGAGCGCTTTGCAGCAGGGGAAATCCATGTACTGGTATCCACCACTGTCATCGAGGTAGGGGTCAATGTGCCCAATGCAACGGTGATGATGATCGAGAATGCAGAGCGGTTCGGCCTGGCCCAGCTCCATCAGCTCCGCGGACGGGTAGGAAGGGGAAAGGACCAGTCCTACTGTATCATGGTCAATTGTTCCCGGGACCAGGGGGCAGGGGAGCGCCTGGATATACTGAACCGTTCCAATGACGGTTTTTACATTGCTTCAGAGGATTTGAAGCTGCGGGGACCAGGGGATATCTTCGGACTGCGTCAGAGCGGGGATATGGAATTTAAGCTGGCAGATATATTCACGGATGCCAATATTTTAAAAAAGGTTTCAGAGGAAGTAAACCGGCTTCTGGATGAGGACCCTCAGCTGGAAAAAGATGAGCACAGGGAGCTGAAGCGGAAGGTGGAGGATTACCTGGGAACCAATTATGAGAAGCTGAACCTGTAGCGGATTTATATGGATTTGCTGTTTAGGGGCTGCTATATAAGAATTGCGGCATGAGAACTGCTGTATAAGAACCGCTGTATAAAAACAGAAAGGGGTGTTTTACCATGAATGAGACATTGAATACGATTTTGACCAGGAGAAGTACCAGAAAGTTTTCAGACAAGCCTATTCCGGAGGATGAGATGGAGCTGATTGTACAGGCTGGCCTTCATGCGCCCAGCGGGATGGGACTCCAGACATGGCAGTTTACAGTTGTGAGAAACAGGGAGAAGATCCAGATGCTGGCAGCGGCCGTTGAAAAGACACTGGACCGTCAGGGATATGATATGTACCAGCCCCAGGTTCTGGTCATTCCGTCCAATGAAAAGGAGAGCCGCTTCGGCAGGGAGGACGATGCGTGTGCCATGGAAAATATGTTCCTTGCCGCCCATTCCCTTGGAATCGGTTCTGTGTGGATTAACCAGCTCCAGGGAATCTGCGATGAGCCTGCCATCCGCCGGATTCTGACATCCTTCGGAGTGCCGGCTGACCATGTGGTATACGGTATGGCTGCTCTTGGATACGCAGCCGACACGAAGGAGGATAAGGAACGTACGGGTAAAGTGGTATATGTGGATTAGTCTGCATCTGTACGACTGATATGCCGATGACAGAAATAGGGATGACAAATGGATGATGAAAATATGATAAATTAATGACAAAATCCCCAGACTGTGTTTAACACATAGTCTGGGGATTTTCTGCTGTTTCCAGCAATGATACAATCTTACTTCAGAAATCCTTCAGAAAGGGAGGATTTATTTACCTGCCATCTGACGCTCCTGGGCTTCAATCATCTTCTTAACCATATAGCCACCTACGGAACCATTCTGTGCAGAAGTCAGGTTACCATTGTATCCGTTGGTTAACGGTACACCAATCTCGTTAGCAACCTCCATCTTAAATCTGTCCATTGCTTCCTTTGCTTCAGGTACATTTGTTCTGTTAGAATTGTTAGACATAATAAAACGCCTCCTTGTATTATATTTGCCATGAAATTGTTTAGTGGTTCATGGCTTGTTTTGTGTTACAATCCTATTATGTGATGATTCAAAAATTATAAACTAGAAGGTTCTTCGTATTTTGGTTAAAAAAGGAAATCGGATTTTTTAGAACGCATAGACCTTTAAAACTGGTTGCCATAGTATAGTAGAAGTTAATATTTATTTTTAAGGAGGCGGTATCGGATGAAGAAATCTATGACAGGTGCGGAGGTTGGAACTGCCGCAGGTATTACCGCAGGAATTGCTGCGGGTATAACAGCAGGAATAGCCACAGCAATCGCCGGACTGCTGGCCGGAGAATATTTTTTTCATATTGCCCTGGATGCATCGACAGATAAATCAGCCCTGTTAAAACCCGCGCCCGGCACAGAGAAAGAAGAAAAAGTGCCGGGAGAGGAACGAAATGCACCAGAAGCAGTAACAATGCTTAAAGCGCAGTACGAAGAACGGGAAATCGTGTCTTTTGACCAGTTAAGACTTCATGGCTATCTGTGCAGACAGAAAAAACCAAATAAAAAATGGGCTGTATTGATCCATGGATATGATGATTCCGGCATGTGGTTTGGACGGGAAGCGCTGGCTTTTTATCAGGCGGGATTTAATCTTCTTCTGCCCGATGCCAGAGGTCACGGAAAGAGCCGGGGTACATATGTGGGAATGGGATGGCATGACCGCCTGGATATCAAAGAATGGATATGCTGGCTTGTGAGGCAATATCCGGATTCGGAAATCGTATTATATGGAGTATCCATGGGAGCTGCTGCGGTCATGATGGCTGCCGGAGAGAAGCTGCCTTCCAATGTAAAGGCAGCGGTGGAAGACTGCGGTTATACGTCCGCCTGGTCGGTTTTGTCATATCAGATGAAGTCCCAGTTCCATCTGCCTGCGTTCCCATTTTTATACTGCGCGGATTTTGTCACCCGCATAAGGGCTGGTTATGGTATGAAGGAGGCGGATGCAATGAAATGCGTGGCAGGGACCAGACTGCCCATGTTTTTTATCCATGGCACGGAGGACCGGTTTGTTCCCTTTGAGATGATGAAGGAGCTCTATGACGCCTGCAGGAGCGAAAAGGAATGTCTTGCAGTGGCAGGCGCGGCCCATGTGCAGGCAGCGCTGGTGGGCGGGGCAGAGTATTGGGACCGGGTGTTTCGGTTTGTGGGCAGGTATTTGGAAAGATAGTAGGCAGAGATATAGATTTCTGGAGATTGATACCAATAAATGGGAGGTTATTTTGGATACCCTAAGCCGATGATTTTCAATCATAAATATTAAGAGTAATGTAAAGGATTTTAACACTTCATATGGTATACTGTTACACAAATGAAATCATCTAAGGAGGAAACACTACATGGACTACAGAATGTTGGGAGATATACTGCCGGCCGTTGAAATCAGGCTGCAGGCGGGAGAGGCTATGTATACGCAGTCCGGAGGCATGGCATGGATGAGCGACGGTTTCACACTGGACTCCAATGTAAAGGGAGGGCTTATGAAGGGACTGGGAAGGATGTTTTCCGGCGAATCCCTGTTTATGGCTACCTATACGGCGTCCAGGCCGGACAGTACCATTGCGTTTGCATCCACTGTGCCGGGGAAGATATTGGCCATAGATACGGCAAAGACCAGCCTGATTTGCCAGAAGGGAGCTTTCCTGTGCGCCCAGACAACCGTAGAAATCAATACCGTACTGACTAAGAAGTTTACGGCCGGATTTTTTGGCGGAGAGGGCTTTATCCTTCAGCAGATACAGGGAAGCGGCATGGCCTTTTTGGAGGTGGATGGAGATGTGGTGGAGAGGGTTCTGGCCCCCGGAGAAGTGATTAAGGTGGATACGGGAAATGTCTTTGCCTTTGAACCCAGCATATCCTATGAAATTGAGACAGTTAAAGGTGTGAAAAATATCCTGTTCGGCGGCGAGGGACTGTTCCTCACAAAACTGACAGGCCCTGGCAAGGTATACATGCAGACCATGAACATTGCGGAATTTACCGGACGGATTGCCCAGGGGCTTCCTGCTTCCAAATAATGAGGGAAATGTTGCAAAAATCCTAAAAAAACCCTTGTATATCTGGAATTTTCATATTATACTTGTTTGGTATGAAAATTGCTGCAAGTGTGCGGCGTATGGAAGCGGGAGTTATTGAATGAGAGTAATCGCAGGCAGTGCCAGAAGGCTGCTTTTAAAGACACTGGATGGGCTGGATACCAGGCCCACCACTGATAGAATCAAAGAAACGCTGTTTAACATGCTTCAGCCGGAATTGGCGGACTGCATGTTCCTGGATCTTTTTTCCGGCAGCGGGGCCATAGGAATTGAAGCGCTGAGCCGGGGAGCCGGTTTGGCTGTAATGATTGAGAACAATCCAAAGGCTTTGGAGTGCATCCGGGAGAACCTGAGCAGGACAAAGCTGGAGGACCGGGCCATGGTGATGGGCTGTGACGTGATAACCGGCCTGAAGCGCCTGGAGGGCAAGAATTACAAGTTTGATATTGTTTTTATGGATCCGCCCTATAATCATGAGTATGAACGGCTGGTTCTGGATTATCTGAACCATTCCCCCATGGTTACGGAGGAAACCCTGATTGTAATTGAGGCATCCAGGGAAACTGAGTTTGGATGGCTGGAAGAATCCGGATGGCATATGATAAAAAGCAAAGAGTACAAGACCAACAAGCATGTGTTCGTTGGCAGAGGAGAGTAGATGAGGACAGCAGTATATCCGGGAAGCTTTGACCCGGTTACATTAGGCCATTATGATATCATAGAGCGCACAGCAAAGATGGTGGATAAATTAATCATCGGGGTCCTTAACAATAAGGCAAAATGCCCGTTGTTTTCTGCCCAGGAACGTGTTAATATGTTAAAGGAAGTGACTTCGTCCCTGCCTAACGTGGAGATTCAGTCATTTGAAGGCCTGCTCATTGACTTTGTGCGCAGGAGTCATGCGGATATCGTGGTCAGAGGACTGCGGGCCATTACGGATTTTGAATACGAACTTCAGATGGCGCAGACCAACAGGGTCATTGCGCCGGAGATTGATACTATATTTTTGACTACGAATTTAAAATATTCATATTTGAGTTCCAGCATTGTGAAAGAGATTGCGGAGTACGAGGGGGATATCAGTGAATTCCTCCATCCGGTCATTGCAGCCAGGGTAAGAGAGAAGCTGGAGGAGAGGAGACGGTTGACATGATGAGTAGGATAGAGCAGTTAATCAGTGAAATCGAGGAATATATAGACAGCTGTAAGTTCCAGGCATTATCAAACAGCAAAATTATTGTCAATAAGGAAGAGCTGGAGGAACTGCTGGTAGAGCTGCGACTCAGGATACCGGATGAAATTAAGAAATATCAGAAAATCATCAGCCAGCAGGAAACCATTTTGAATGAAGCCCAGGCCCAGGCGGATGCCATGCTGGATGATGCCAAGAAGCAGGCGGATTCCATGGTGGCCCAGGCCAGCGAACAGACTTCGGAGATGATTAATGAGCATGAAATCATGCAGCGCGCATATGCCCATGCCAACGAAGTGGTGGAGCAGGCCAGCATACAGGCCCAGGCCATTGTGGACTCTGCTGTGAACGATGCCAATGGAATCCGCCAGAGTTCCATTCAGTATACAGACGACATGCTCCGCAGTCTCCAGACCATCATCAACCATACCATGGAAGGGGCAAGGGGACGTTTTGACGCCTTTATGTCTTCCATGCAGTCCAGCTATGACATTGTTTCCTCAAACCGGAATGAATTGTCAGGAGGCATTGTGAGGCCGGAGGAGGGCGAAGGCCAGGCGCCTCAGGAGATGGATGATGCCCAGCAGCAGGCATAGACTGCCGGCACAGGGATAGGCTATCAGCACAGGGATACATAAAATATAAGACAGGACAGCGCGCTGTGGAGCATTTTCCACAGCATATAATGCCGGATGGACAATCCGGCATTTTTTAATACGCTTTTTGTCTGAAATATGCCTGAAAATCCGCCGAAGGCAGCGGAGCCAATGATAAGTAGGGCTCCCATACTTCCGGGCACGGAGGATGCTATCATCTGGATGCCGGTGGTGATTTCCACACTTCCCAACAGGGCCGGGCGGAGCAGGGGAGGCATCTGAAACGGAAACACGGTCAGATACAGAGCCAGGATAGAGAACAGCATGATATAACCGCCTATTTTGACCATGGTTTCAAAACAGCTCATCATGTGAGTGTCAAAGGAAAAGCAGGCTGTTTTTTCCGGTGCTGCCTGTGCCGCCAAAGGACATGCTTCCTCACGGGTCTGCCGGTTGTAATGATAGCAGCATCTGGCTAATATGGAGATGGGGAGTATGGGAAGATACAGGGCTGCCAGGACAGCCCACAGCGGGCAGGGGGATGCCATGGAGGGAATCAGGGCAATCTGGGCCATTACATATCCCAGCACAAACATGGGACTGGGATGATTGCTGATGGCCAGCAGGTATTTTCCTTCCTGAACAGAGAGTCTGCCCTGGTCTAAAAAGTCGCTGGTGGTCTTGGCACCCATGGGATAACCGCATAACAGCCCGCTCATCAGGCAGAAGCTGCCCTGGTCTGACAGGGACAGGATGCCTGAGAGGATGGGTTTAAAGGGTCCTGTGAGGATATGGATGGCATCCATAGCCACGATGACGCCGGAGCATATCATGAAGGGAAGGAGCGTGGGAAGGACTACATTTCCCCAAAGTACAAGACCCTGCCTGGCACCTTCCAGTGCAAGTCCGGGGTTGAACAACAGCATAAGCAGACAGAGGACAGACAGAACGCCTCCTATGGATTTTTTCATACGCACCTGAATACAATGGTTTATACAAATATATTGTAAAGGGTGGCGGGCTATGCCTTTGATTCTTATTTTGCTGCTGGCGGTATTCCAGTGTTCCATTACCAATTATCTGATTGCGAATCCGGATTATTACCAGCTGGGGCCGTATTCCTGGGAGAGCGATGATTTCAGGGCCATGAGTCTGGGAGATGCGGTGGCAGGGCTTGACAACCTGGATCCGGACATGGTTGCCACCCTGATGGTGGAACATGATTATGACCTTACAGGCATTAAGGACACCAGATATAATAACAGGCTGCTGGCTGCGGCCAGGCCTGCGGACTACCGAAAGCTGAAACATGCATATGAGACCGTCCTGGGGGATTTAGAGTACTTTCCAATTCCAGAGAGCCGGAATAAGGACACGCCGGAGGTGGCGTTTGAGAACGGCTGGATGGACGGGCGGGGATATGTAAGCGGCGGGGAGAACGGCGGAGGGGACAACAGCAGAGAGAACGGTGGCCGGAAAAGCAGCCCAAAACGCCGCCATGAAGGCTGCGATATCATGGGCTCAAAAATGCCGCCCGGATATTATCCTGTTGTCAGCATGACGGACGGAATCATTGAAAAAATAGGGTGGCTGGAAATGGGGGGATGGCGCATAGGCGTGCGGGCTCCCGGGGGAGCCTACCTGTACTATGCGCACCTCTATAGCTATGCCGGAGACTTTAAGGAAGGAGACAGGGTAAAGGCAGGGGAGCTGATCGGATACATGGGGGATACGGGATACGGAAAGACAGAGGGAACCAGGGGGAACTTTGATGTTCATCTCCATGTGGGGATTTATATTAAGACGGACCACAATGAGGAAATGAGCGTGAATCCTTACTGGATTCTCAAATGGCTGGAAAAGAAGCGGCTGGTGTTTACATATTAGGGCTGCTGGCGCGGTACTGGTTGGGGGTCACTCCGGTTATTTTCTTGAACAGGGTGCAGAAATATTTGGCATCCTGATACCCTACCTGGACACAGATCATGTTGATTTTCATGTTTGTATCCTGGAGCAGGCTTTTGGCGCGCTCCATGCGGTAGGAGGTCAGATAATCCACAAAAGAGCGGGACATCTCCTTCATGAATAACCGGCTCAGATACTGGGGGGTGATGTTGAGCTGTTCCGCAACGGAATTCAGGGAAATAGGTTCTTTATAGCTCTTATCTATCACATGAAGGGCCTTTTGTATCAGTGGGGAATAGCCGGCGGACGCGGGTCTGCCCTTGCATGTCTCATAATAGGAATCAATACAGGTCCTGATTTCATGCATGGTTCTGGCAGCCGCCATCTGGTTTACCGCCTCCAGATAGGCCTGTTTGGAGTCAAACTTGACCAGGCCGGATACGGCAGCGGCAAGAATATGTCTGGGATGGCAGGCATTGGCCTGCATCTGGCTGATTTTTTTAAGCAGTATTTTCCTGCATCCGTCAAAGTCGCCGCCGCAGAGCATACGCTGCAGGTCCTTCTTGAAAAATACATCCTCGTTTAATTCTCCCGCCTCCTGCTCCATGTATGTATCGTAGGACAGAAAGCGGGAGCGGCAGGTGATGGTCCAGGGAATGGCACTCCGGAGCTGTTCAAAGGCAAGAAGCCAGTTTGAAATAAAACCAGCCTGCCGTGTTTCATAAATGCAGGTCAGATGCTCGTATGGCTCCAGCAGGGATGAAATACGGTCAATTTTGCCGTGGTTAATCATGTGGTTCGTAAAGCCTATGAGGATGCCACGGTAGTGCTTATCCGGCAGGGTCAGGATATAATGGCCCCGCTCTTCTATGACAGCTTCCTTGACCTCCAGGGGAAGATGGTGTTCCCGTTCCATATAGACCACGGCCAAAAAATAATCCGTATAGCAGAAAGGGGCCAGGCGTTCCGTGAGAAGCACCGAATCTTCATCGGATAAGAGATGGCATAGCTGGGGATTCTGGCTGTTTCTTTTTTTGTTCAGGTCTTTCAATTTGACTTCAATGAGATTCCTGAGTTTTGAGGGGACCACCGGTTTCAGGATATAATCTTCCACATGGTATTGCAGGGCCTTTCTGGCATATTCAAATTCCGCGTATCCGGTCAGCAGATATATGGTGCCTGCAAATCCCTTTTTGCAGAGCTTTTCCGTCATCACAAGTCCGTCCCAGACAGGCATGTGGATATCGCTGATGATGATATCCGGATTCCATCGTATGGCCTTTAAGCAGCCTTCCCGTCCATCGCAGGCAGTGTCGATTTCCAGGTTCGGTATGGGTGCAAGCGTGGATTTCAGCCCTTTTCTTGAGTTTTCTTCATCTTCCACAATCAACAATCGAAACATATTTTTCACTCCATTTCATTCATTGGTATAAATATCTTAAAGCAGGTGCCCATAGGAGAGGATGACACAAAAATACGGCTGTGAGGATAATAGCCCTTTGTGCGGTAAGCAATATTAGTCAGCCCTATGCCGGTAAAGGCGGACCGTCCTGTGGTAAAGAGAAGATTGATTTCCCTCACCTTATCTTCCGGTATGCCGCAGCCGTTGTCAGCCACCTGAAGGAGCAGGTGGGATTGGCCGGTGATACGGCAGGCAATCTCCAGACGGCCCTTGCGGGGCAGATTTTCAAATCCGTGAATCAGGGCGTTTTCCAAAAACGGCTGTAAAAGCAGCTTATGGATATAAATTCGCCTGCCCTTTGTCAGGTCGTGTATGTCGTAGGAGAAACGGCCGTGAAACCGGCTTTTCTGTAAATCCAGATAATTCTGCATCCAGCAGATTTCATCCTGGAGAGGAACCACGCAGTTCATATTATATACTGTGTGGCGCAGAATGGCAGCCAGCTTGTTGAGCTGTTCGCTTACGGTCAGACAGTTTTCCTGGGCAGCCGTCCAACAGATGGAATCCAGGGTGTTGAACAAAAAGTGGGGATTGATTTGGAGCTCCAGAGATTTTAACTCAGCCTCGCAGATTTTCTTATACTGCTGCTTGTTTTCATCCAACAGGCCCCGGATCTGCCCCAGCATCCGGTTAAAGGAAGATTCTATGATGCGAAGCTCATTCCTGCTCATGTTCCTGATTTCCACATCCAGATGATGCTCGTCAAACAGATTCATTTTGGCGGCCACATTTTCAATGGAGAATATGAACTTGTGGCAGAGCACATAGGCGACCAGCATGGACACCAGCAGGATGGCTGATATGGCCAGGGTAATGGTGGTCCACAGCGCCTCCAGGTCCTTTGTCATCTGTCTGTAATCCACTATATTTATAAGGTGCAGGTCAAAATGCTCCAGCGGTATCTGGGATACCAGATAATCCCCCTGCATGTCCCCGGAGTCAGAGGAGAGGCTGTCCCAGTCTATGGCTTTGTAGTTTTCCAGGCTGCCAAGGATTTTTCCGGTGTTTCTGTCCTTGGAACAGATAAGCCTTCCGGAGGAATCCACCAGTAGTTTATCCGTAAAGGGATAGACCTGGGAATCCGGGTTATTGATGGCAGAGTTCATCTTATCCGGTGAGATGAACAGAAGTATGCTGCCGGTTATTTTCATTTTTTCATAATGGATGGTTCTGCTGCCCAGAAAGAATACCGGGTGCTCTGGGTCATAATAAGGGCTGCCGTCGTGGACGGAACCAATGATGGAACGGGTCGACGAGAGAAGAAGCTGGTTCAGTTCTTCCTTATTCGCCTCAAAATAATCTATGATTGGCTGGGTTTTCTGGCGTTTCTGAACGTAGATATAGGGGGTGCCGGTGGTGCTGATGACACACAATGCCTGTATTTCCGGGTACATGAGAATATTGGCTTTGATATATGTTTCCAGCGACTCAGAGATGCGCCTGTATTCTGCGGAATCAGGAGATACCTTGGACAGTTCCAGTATATTATCCATGCAGGTAACATCGGTGGATATCTGGAACAGGATACGTTTGTAATCCGTCAGCACGTTATTGATGCTGTTCTGGGTCAGCTGCAGGTTATCTGCCAGGAGGGAGTGGTTTTTAGTAAACAGCATTTCGGAAGTCTTTTCATAGTTAAAAAGCTGAATGCTGATGACCGGGAGAAAGGTCACAAAGAACAGGAAAATGGTAATCTGGTATCGTATTTTATATAAAAAATGTCCCTTTATCCATGGGATGAATTTTCTCACATAAATCCCCCCTCGCGCCGAAATGTAGTACTAATAAGTGGCTTAATTATAATTTTAACCATCAAAATAGTCAATATGGTTTAAAAAAGTGGAATGTATTTTGGTTAAAATATCAAAATGAAGTTAAAATAATGGAATTCCCTAAATTGGATTAAATGGATATACTTAAGACATCAGATGACAGAAAATACAGGAGGGGATTACATGAAAAAACGTTTATTCACAAGAGGAATTGCCCTTGGGCTGGCAGCGGTGATGCTGGCAGGGTGTTCCGGTTCCGGCACCAGTACCAGTCAGGGCAGCACAGACGCAGGCACCACAGGCCAGTCCGCAGAAACCCAGGCGTCTCAGGGACAGGAGCAGACCACCATTGAAATGTGGTATCACATTTCTCCGGACCAGGCAACGCTTCTGCTTCAGATGATTGATGAGTTCCAGGAACTGCATCCCGGCATCAAGGTGGAAACCCAGAGCGTGGCTTTCGCGGAAATCAAGAAACAGCTGTCCATTGGCGTGGCTGCGGATCAGCTGCCGGACGTTACGCTTTGTGATACCGTGGACAATGTTTCATTTGCAGCCATGGGAGCAGCCATGGATATCACAAGCGAGGTGGAGGCCTGGGGAGAGCTGGAGAATTATTTTGAGGCACCGGTGAACTCTGCCCGGTACGAGGATAAGTATTACGGGGTTCCCTATTATAGCAACTGTCTTGCCATCATGTATAATAAAGACATTTTTGATGAAATGGGACTGGAGTATCCTGACAGCGGCTGGACCTGGGATGACTTTAAGGACATGACGGCCAAGACAACCACGGCAGACCATTACGGGCTTACAATGTCCCTGATTAAATCAGAGGAAGGGACCTTTGATGTGCTTCCGTTTATCTGGCAGGCAGGGGCGGATTATGACAGTCTGGATTCAGAGGGGGCCAGGGAAGCCCTTACCATGATTAATGATTTCTACCAGAACGGATATATGAGCAAGGAGCTGATATCCATGACCCAGGCAGATATGTGCGCTTCTCTGTTCGCAACCGGCAAGTCGGCCATGATGGTGGCAGGAAGCTGGCTGAATACCAATATCCAGAATGAGAACCCGGATCTGAATTACGGCGTGGTTACCTTCCCCAACTACAAAAATGCCGCTTCTCCCATAGGTGGAGGGAACATCATGATGATGAAGGATGACAACAGGGAAGCGTCCTGGGAATTAATGAAATTCCTCAGCAGCAAAGAGAATTCCAGGAAATTCTGTGAGGATGCCGGTTACATATCACCAAGGGAAGATGCTGTGGCGGAGAGTACCCTGTGGCTGAATGACCCAATTCTTTCGGTCTATACGGAACAGTTAAAGCTTGCCAAGGCCAGGGGGCCTCATCCGAAATGGCCTGAGATTTCCAGTGCGATTCAGTTTGCGTACCAGGATGTGCTCTCGGGTGCCAAATCAGTGGACGATGCACTGAAGCAGGCAGCGGCAGAGGTTGCGGAAATCATCAGCGAATAAAGAAGAGGGCGCGCAGCAGCGCCCTTTTTGCGAAATGGAGTGGGAATATGGGAAGTAAGAAAGGATATTTCTTTAAGAAGAAGCTGACACTGTTTGCGTTTGTCCTGCCGGGTGCAGCGTTCATGACCATCATGATTATTTTTCCGATTATAAGCAATATAATCATGAGCTTTAAGAATGTGGATTTGATGAATTTTGCCACAGGCGACAGCCATTTTGTGGGACTTAAGATTTACCAGAAAATATGCAGGACAGAGGTCACCTGGATTGCCGTAAAGAATACCCTGGTATTCACCCTGTGGTGTCTTGTATTCCAGTTCCCCATCGGGTTTCTCATGGCGCTGTTTTTCGGCCAGGATTTTAAGGGAGCCGGACCCCTGCGGGCCGTCAATGTGGTGGCCTGGATGATTCCCATGGTTGCGGTAGCCGGTGTGTTCAAATACATGTTCAACAGCGATATAGGAATCATGAACCGTATACTGATGGGGCTGCACCTGATTCAGAAGCCGGTGGAATGGCTGGCACATGGGAATACGGCCATGGCAGCCATTATAATCGCAAACATATGGAAGGGAGTTCCGTTTAACATGATTCTTCTGGCAACGGCGCTGACCACAGTACCCCAGGATATCTATGAATCAGCCAGTATTGACGGAGCCACCAGAATACAAAGATTCTTTTATATTACAGTGCCTCTTTTGAGGCCGGCCATCATATCGGTGCTAACACTGGGATTCATCTATACCTTTAAGGTGTTTGACCTGGTGTATGTGATGACGGGGGGTGGACCTGGATCTTCCACGGAGATGCTGTCCACCCTGGCTTACCGCTATTCCTTCAGTGAATATAACTTCTCCCAGGGAGCGGCTGTGGCCAACATTCTGTTTGTAATGCTTATGGCGGTGGGAATGATTTATATTCATATTGTGACGCGGGAAGATGAAAATTAGGAGGTGAGGACTATGAAGGATAGAAAACGTATGGAAGGCCGGAGGAAGGCAGCGCTGACAGCCGCAGGCATACTGGTTACCTGTGTATTCCTGTTTCCTTTGTACTGGATGGTGGCCACATCGCTCAGACCGCCGGGGGAATCCTTTTCCAACCCGTCCTTTTTTCCCAGCAGGATTGTGTTTGATTCATATATCCTGAAAAATGAACATGGGATCAGCCTGTTCACATATCTTAAAAACAGTGTTGTGGTTTCGTTCGGGGCAACAGCCCTCACCCTGGTTTTAGGGGTTCCGGCCTCCTATGGGCTGGCAAGGTTTAAAAGCAGGATGATAAGCGTGCTTTTGTTCATCTTCCTGGTGGCTCAGATGCTGCCCAGCTCACTGATTTTGACGCCTCTGTTTGTAAATTTTAACAAACTGGGGTTAATCAACAATCATCTGGGAGTCATCCTGTCCGACGCAACCATTACCATACCATTTGTGGTCATCATACTGAGGACATATTTTAAAGACATACCCAAAGAACTGGAGGAGGCCGCCATTATTGACGGATGCGGTCCCCTGGGGACATTCATCCGCATCATGGTTCCCATCAGCTATCCGGGTATCGTGACAGCCACTTCCATGGCCCTGTTCATGTCCTGGGGCGACATGGTGTTCTCCCTGACATTCCTGAATCAGGAAAAGCTAAAGACCCTGCCGCTGATTCTTTACAAGGCCATGGGCGAGCTGGGAGTCAGATGGGAGATTTTAATGGCCTACTCAACCGTAGTGGTGCTTCCCATTGTTATTGTGTTTATCTGTCTGCAGAAATACATAGTCAGCGGTCTGACCGCCGGCTCAGTCAAAGGGTGAGAGGAGTAAAAAGATGGAGAAAAGCCTTGGAGAAATCATGCACGGTCTATCCGAAGAAAACATAGCCCGTGAGGAAGAATTATTTGAGAACATGCCTGTATTTCCCAGAATCAGCCGGTCAAAGAACCTGACCATGCTGCTGGTGCACAGGGTGAAATCCTGCACCCCTGTCCCAAAGGGATGCGATATCCTGGCAGAGGGCTTGTATGTGGATGAAAATTATACATACAGGTATCTGGATTACCGCCATGTGTTTACAGAAAAGCCAAACCGCAGTACCCTTTCCATACAGCTCAGATTTGTCAATGAGAATACGCTGCGGGTCACCATGGCGGAGGGTTTTTGTGTGCCGGAAAACAGGACGGAAATGATTGGGGATATGGAAGAGACGGAATGCAGCGTCACCTGTTCTGAATCAGAGGACCAGATTGTAATGGCAACCGGATGTATGACAGCTGTGATTCAGAAAAGTCCCTGGAACCTTTCTGTCAAAAACAGGGATGGGGAGGTCATATACCGCCAGTTCGGCAGGGACTGCCATTCCTTTATGCCCTATGAGATTTGTCCCATGGGATTCCTGTTTGACAGAAACACAAAGGAACAATATGCCTGTGAGGCGGCATGGTCCGATCCCTATGAGGAGTTTTACGGATTGGGGGAGAATTTTACATCTGTGTCAAGAAAGGGCCGACTGTTCGATTTGTGGAACACCAATTCCCTTGGGGTAAACACGGAAAGGGGATATAAATATATTCCTTTTTATATGAGTTCCAGGGGATACGGGATTTTTTATAATACATCCAGGAAAATACGGTGTGATTTGGGGGCAACCTTATCCAAGGCAAGCTATACCATGGTGGAAGGAGCTCTGTTAGATTATTTTCTGATGACAGGGGACGCGATAAAGGACATTATTCCGGCGTATCACAGGCTGACAGGACTGCCTGCGGTGCCTCCCAAATGGTCCTTCGGAATCTGGATGAGTAAAATCAGTTACGGCACCAGGGAAGAAGTGGAGCGGGTGGCCGGACAGATGAGAAGCAGCAGGCTTCCATGTGACGTCATACATATTGATACGGACTGGTTTACGGAAAACTGGGTGTGTGACTGGAAGTTTGACGAGAAAAAATTCCCAAAGGTGGAGGAGATGATTGAAAAACTCCATCAGGACGGATATAAGCTGTCCCTCTGGCAGCTTCCCTATATTGAACGGGGAAAGACCTCCTATGAGGTTTATGACGAGGCGGCTGCCAACGGATATTTTGCCGGAAATCCGGACGGTGACCTTCAGTTTCCTCACGGACTTATTGACTTCACCAATCCGGAGGCAGTTCACTGGTATAAGGAAAAACTGATAAAACCACTGCTCAGGAAGGGCGTGGATGTCATCAAGGTTGACTTTGGGGAATCCGCCCCGGCATTTTTTAAGTATGCAGGCGCCGACGGCAGGGACATGCATAACCTGTATGCCCTGTTGTACAATAAGGCCGCATACGAGGCCGCTAAGGAGGAATTTGGGGAAGATAAGGCCCTCATATGGGCCAGAAGCGCCTGGGCCGGCTCCCAGAAATATCCGGTTCACTGGGGCGGTGATGCGGGAACGGATTTTGGAAGCCTTGCAAGCTCCGTTAAAGGCTGTCTGAACCTGTCCCTCAGCGGAATTCCATTCTGGTCCAGCGACATAGGGGGATTCTGGTTTGAGAGCAGCCCGGAGCTTTATATCCGGTGGCTGGAATTTGGCATGTTCTGCTCCCACGCCAGGTTCCATGGCTTTTATTCCAGGGAGCCATGGGATTTTGGCCAGCAGGCAGTTGATGTTTACAGGAAATACGCGGGCCTGCGTTACCGCCTGATTCCATACATCTATAACCAGGCCCTGGCTGTCAGGGAAGAGGACACACTGATACACAGGCCGGTGTTCTATGACTATCCGTCAGATTTAAGCGCGGCCGGTCTGGATACCCAGTATCTGTTTGGAAAAGAGCTTATGGTCATTCCTGTGTTAAATGAAGATAATTCAGTGAGAATCTATCTTCCCCGGGGTCAGTGGACGGATTTTTACGACGATACGGTTGAGGAAGGCGGGAAATGGATGGAACAGGTGGTTCCGTTAGATAAGATACCGGTCTATGTAAGGGAGAACGCCATTATCCCCATTGGGCCTGAAATGGAATATATAGGACAGAAGGAAGATGACCAGTGGGAAATCCACTGTTATCCAATGGAGGGCAAAGGACGGCTCTGTTCCTATGAACACGGATTTACAGTTGAAATGCACGCATCGGCTGACCGGGTCAAAATTGACTGCACCAGAACGGACATGAACCTTACCTTTGTCCTGCACAACATAAGACCGGCCGGAGTGCAGGCTGACGGACAGGACATTGGTTTCAGGATGGACCATAAAAGGACTTATATCCATATGGGCAATCGGATGCAGGACCATGATATCCATATGGTCATAGAGAAAGGAGAGCAGTAAGTGGCATATTACACAATACCCAGGTATGAGGGAAAGACAGAAGGAAACCGCATCATATGGGAGACGGCAGGAGAGCTGGTCTATATCGAACCATACGGAAGGGACGCCATACGGTTCCGCTCCAGTAAGAGCCTGCGCATTGATGAAGCTCTCAACTGGACTCTGGAGGAACCGGCCTCTCCTGAGGGAGTTATCATAGAAGCGGATGATGAAAAGGCCTGCATGACAAACGGTAAAATACAGGTGACGATTACGGGCGACGGCACCGTCACCTACCGGAACACCCGGACAGGAAAGGTGCTTCTGGAGGAATACTGGATTGACGGAAGGGTACACACGGCCCCTCTCCGCAGGGCCAGGGAATACAGGGTCACATCAGGCAATCAGTTTAAGATAAGCCTGTACTTTAAGGCGGAGCCGGGCGAGCATTTTTACGGAATGGGACAGGACGCCAATGACTGCTTTGATTTAAAGGGGAGCACGGTGGAGCTGCTTCAGAAGAACGGAAAATGCACCATCCCCTATACATATTCATCCAGGGGATATGGATTCATATGGAACAATCCAGCCATAGGCCGCGCTGAATTTGTCAACAACCATACCATGTGGCATGTACAGTGCGCAAAGCAGATTGACTATGTGATCATAGCAGGGGACACGCCGGGAGAGATCAATGAGAAATTTACCGCCATCACAGGCCGGGCTCCCATGCTGCCTGAGTGGGCCGCGGGTTTCTGGCAGTGCAAGCTGCGCTATGAGACCCAGGAGGAGCTGCTTCAGGTGGCCAGGGAGTATAAAAGAAGGGGACTTCCCATTTCAGTCATAGTCATTGATTATTTTCACTGGACCATGCAGGGAGAATGGAAGTTTGATCCTGAGAAATGGCCTGATCCCAAGGCCATGGTCAGTGAGCTGGAGTCCATGGGTATCAAACTGATGGTGTCCGTCTGGCCTACCATAGACCCAAGGAGTGAAAATTATGCATATATGAGAGAGCATAATTACATTCTCAGGGGAGAGCGGGGAGTGGACGTGGTATTTATGTTCTTTGGTCCCCAGACTTATGTGGATACCACCCATCCGGGAGCCCGGGAATTTTTCTGGTCCAGGGCAAAGAAAAATTACTATGACTATGGAATTCGTACTTTCTGGCTGGATGAGGCGGAGCCGGAGATGCGGCCCTATGATTACGACAATGTCCGCATGTACCTTGGAAACGGGGAGGAGGTCAGCAATATCTATTGCGTGGGGTTTGCAAAGGCATTTTACGACGGCCTGAAAGCCCAGGGTGAGGAAGTGTGCAACCTGGTCAGATGCGCATGGCTGGGCTCCCAGCGGTATGGAGTCGTACTATGGTCGGGGGACATTGCTTCCACCTTTGACAGCCTGAGAAAACAGCTGAAGGCAGGGCTTAACGTGGCCATGTGCGGGATACCCTGGTGGACCACGGATATCGGCGGGTTCATCAATGGGGATCCGGAGTCGGAAGAATTCCGGGAGCTGATGATTAGATGGTTTGAATTCGGCGTATTCTGCCCTATATTCCGCCTTCACGGATTCAGGCTTCCCTATCCGGTAAGGGATATATTGAATCCGGACGGTTACTGCGGTTCAGGAGGTCCCAATGAGGTATGGAGTTTTGGTGAGGAGGCCTATGAAATCATCCGCCGGTATATGTATGTCAGAGAAGAATTAAAGCCGTATATCATGGGGCAGATGAAGCTGGCCTCTGAAGACGGAACACCAGTCATGCGTCCTTTGTTTTACGATTTTTGCGGTGATAAAAATGTATATGACATAGGGGATGAGTATATGTTCGGACCGGACCTTCTGGTGGCCCCGGTGGTGGAGCTGGGAGCCAGAAAGCGGATGGTCTATCTGCCGGAGGGATGCAGGTGGAAGGACGCGGGAACGGGCATGGTATATGACGGCGGAACGCGGATTGAGGCAGATGCGCCTCTGGATACCATTCCATTGTTCCTGAAGGAGGATGCCAGGCTGTCCCTGCAGATGAAACCAAGCACCGCTGAAACCAGGCACCGCGGATGAAATAGAGGGATAAAAAAGAGGATAAAGTAAGAGGATAAAAGACAGCGGGCTTTTCATGAAAACCATCATGAAAGGCCCGTTTCACTGCGCCCCGAAGGCATGTATACAGCATAACTGTCAGCATGACTATTTTGCAAAGCGCCCCAGCCGTTTCCCCACACGTCCCAAGACTCCGAAGAAAATCTCACAGGCCCTGTCCATGCACAGGACTACCGTATTGTCATACAGGAAGGAGAGGGCCAGGCTGATGACCAGGGTAAGCAGGAAGGATACCAGTATGCCGCCTGCAATTCCAAAGGACAGGCCGTTAATGCCAAACACGTCGCCCACAATCCGGTGCAGCACCAGCCAGTGAATCAGGAGAATGGAGAAGCTGTATCTGCCTATGGCGGAGAGCAGGGTGGGAATCCTTGCAAACAGACGGTCCCCATGTTTTCGGAAGAAGAGAAATACGGCGCAGGTAAAGAGCATCTGGGGAGGCGCGTTGTTGTAAACCAGGGGGCCCAGGCTCTCCGGGGCCATGATGGAGCCCGCTATTGCCAGCCCTGACAACAGGCCTGCCGTCATGAATAGCCGGTAATGCTTCATGGCAGACCGGGTGGTGCAGTAATATCCCAGCAGGAAAATGGAGTCCCATGATGCCAGGAAGGAGGAGGCTGCAAACTGTATATGAACCAGAGGGCCGTAGGTGTAGATGAAATGCAGGATAAAAATAACAGCGGCCAGTGCCTCCAGCATGGGTTCTGTCATGTGTCTTAACATGATTCGGAAAAAGGGTGCTGCAACGTAAAACATCAGGATAATATACACCAGCCAGAAATGAGGTGTCTGGCCGCTGTCATTGGACAGAAAGCTCTGTATCAGGCTGCCCCAGTTTCCGGGACTGAGGGCAAAGATGCCTTCCACATAAAAGAAGTATAAGAGGTAATAGGCAAAACAGGGAATCAGCACCCTGACAAAGCGCCGGGAATAAAATTGTAAGACGGATTCCTCCCTTCCTCCCAGCAGCAGTGCCCCGCTGAGCATCATGAACAGCAGGTTGCAGCTTAAGCCCAGACCGGCCGCCGCAGCCATCACATTTCTGGAAAAGGTATGGGGAGGAAGCAGGGCATAAGCCGGCTCCAGTACATGAACGAGGATGACCAGGAAGGAAGCCAGTACCCTCAGATAATCCATATATACAATGCGTCCGGGCTGATTACGGCATCCTAATAACAGCTCCCCTGCATAACCCGGGGATGCCGCGGCCCGCCTGCTGTGAATCAGGCAGGAGCATGCGGCGAGAACAGCCGCGGCAGCATAATGCTTTGGGTGCAGAGGCCGGATGGGAAGGCCATAGCGAAGCTCCATGAGCATATATATAAGTGTGGTCAAAACAATAAATACCAACCCGTAGCGAAGTTTCTTTCCGTTCATACAGCGTGTCTCCCTGCCAATCATGCAAAAATGCCCTGCAAATGTCCGTCTAAGTCTGATTTTTCCAGTATACCATTAAGCAGATAAAAAACAACTGGAATATTCCATGATTTTGTATTATAATGATGCCTGCTATTTTTGGAAAGGTAGAATATAACTATATGACTAATAATATGACAACCGGAAAGCCGGCAAAACTGATTTTGCAGTTCATGATTCCCACCTGCCTGGGAAACATATTCCAGCAGTTTTATAACCTGGCTGATTCCGTGGTGGCAGGGCGTTTCATCGGAGTGGATGCCCTGGCAGCCATCGGAAGCACCACATCCCTTATTTTTCTGGTGATAGGCTGGCTCAACGGTCTTACCAGCGGTTTTTCCATTATGGTGGCCCAGCATTTCGGAGCCGGGAAATATGAAAGGATGCGCCGCAATGTGGCCATGTCCATCTATCTGTGCCTGGCCTTTGTGCTGGTCATGACAATCGCGCTGGAGATACTTAATTATCCCATTCTCCGCCTGATGAACGCGCCGGATGGAATCATAGATGACACGGCCGGTTATATGGCTGTGATTTACGCAGGGCTTTTTGCGACGGCTGCCTACAACGGGCTGGCGGCTGTTATGAGGGCATTGGGGGACAGCCGTTCACCGCTGTATTTTCTGATTATTTCCGCGGTCATCAATGTGCTCCTGGATGTGGCCTTCATCATCTGGTTTGGAATGGGAGTGGAGGGCTGCGCCTACGCCACCGTGATTGCCCAGGCCGTTTCAGCCCTTCTGTGTTTTCTCTACATTGTGAGGAAATTTGATATACTGAAGCTGAGCCGGGCGGATTTTCGTATCTCCTTCGGCATTATGGGACGGCTCCTGTCCATCGGAATTCCCATGGGGCTTCAGTTTTCCATCACAGCCATAGGCACTATCATTGTACAGGGGGCCGTCAATGTCTTTGGGTCTGTGTACATTGCCGGCTTTTCAGCTGCGGGCAAGATACAAAACATTGTGTCCACTGTGTTTGTGGCGTTCGGGGCAACGGCAGCCACCTATGTGGGGCAGAACCGGGGCGCAGGCCGTATGGACCGCGTCCATCAGGGGGTCAAGTCCATACAGGTTATGATTCTGGTCTGGAGCGCTGTTATGATTCTGGTCATCCATTTATTCGGTGATATGCTGATCCATATATTTATTGATGCATCGGAGACAGAGGTAATGAGTGCGGCCAGAACGTACTTCAGAGCAGTGGCGTGGTGTTATCCCTTCCTGGGAAGTATTTTCCTGTACAGAAATGCCCTGCAGGGTCTGGGATACGGACTTATGCCCATGATGGGAGGCGTGTTTGAGCTGATTGCCAGGGCTGCTATTGTGGCGGCAGTGGCAGGAAGCTTCGGGTATGTGGGAGTGTGCCTGGCGGACCCGGCGGCCTGGCTGGCGGCCTTGGTTCCCATTGTGCCCTATTACTTTTATAAAATTTCCAGGATTTCCCGGAAAGAAACGCACGGTGGCAGAATCACGGCGGATGTGATATGATAAATACAATTGTGACAGTTTTGACCTGTACTGTTATAAAGAAATGAGGGCGGATGATATGACGGATGTGAGACAGCTTCCGGAGGCCTTTCTGCTGAAAATGCAGAAGCTTCTGGGGGAGGAGTTCGGGCAGTACCTGGAAAGCTTCAAAGAGGAGTGGAAGCCCGGTCTCAGGGTGAACACGCTGAAGCTTTCCCCGGGGGAACTGGCTGAACTGGTGCCGTGGAACCTGGAGCCGGTGCCGTGGGCAGACAATGGTTTTTATTATGACGGGACGCTGGACGGGGAGGTATTAAGGCCCTCCAAGCATCCGGCCTATTACGCCGGGCTTTATTACCTCCAGGAACCCAGCGCCATGACCCCGGCAGCCATGCTGCCCGTGGTTCCCGGAGACAGGGTGCTGGACCTTTGCGCTGCACCGGGAGGCAAGAGCACAGAGCTGGCGTCAAAGCTTAAAGGCCGGGGAATGCTTGTGTCCAATGACATCAGCTATTCCAGGGCCAGAGCGCTTCTTAAAAATCTGGAGCTGGCCGGTGCGGCAAACATCTGCGTTACCAGTGAAGCGCCTGAAAAGCTGGCCGGCGTGTGGCCGGAGTTTTTTGATAAGATACTGGTGGACGCCCCCTGTTCCGGGGAAGGCATGTTCCGCCGGGATGAGGATATGGTGAAGGACTGGAATGAAAAGGGACCGGAATACTATGTGCCCATCCAGCGCCAGATACTGTCCCAAGCCGCAGCCATGCTCAGACCGGGCGGATATATGCTGTATTCTACCTGTACGTTTTCCGTGGAGGAGGATGAGGGGAATGTGGCCTATGTCCTGGAGGAATTTCCGCAGATGCAGCTGTGCTGTCTGGACCTTGATAAAGTGCCGGGAGCATGCGGCGGGTTTGGGCTTCCCGGCTGCATGAGGCTCTTTCCGCACCGCTTAAAAGGGGAGGGGCATTTTCTGGCCCTGATGCGAAAAAAGGGCGGGGATGACGGGGGTAAGGAGATACTGCCCCCCATGGACCCCGGAACAGCCAGGAAGCGGGTCCGGGCTGTGGAGAAGGAAAAAGAGCTGGATGCATTTTTAAGGCAGAGCGGCGCAGAGTGGGATTATGGGCGGATTGTCATACACCAGGACAATGTCTACTATCTGCCGGAGGGACTTGCATGGAACCTGCCCCTGAGATTCCTGCGCACGGGGCTTTTTCTGGGAGAGCTAAAAAAAGGACGGTTTGAGCCATCCCAGGCCCTGGCCATGTCCATGAAGGCCGGGCAGTTTCCGAATACCGTCAGCTTCCCTGCCGGTGACAGCAGGGTACTCCGCTATCTGAAGGGGGAGACTATTTCCCTGGAAGGGGATGAAGGACCGGTTAAGGGATGGTGCCTGGCAGCCATGGAGGGATTTCCTCTTGGCTGGGCCAAAGGTACGGGGATGAGCCTGAAGAATAAGTACTATCCCGGCTGGAGATGGCAGTAGCCATCCGTATGAAAGCATCTAAAGTTAAACAACGCAATGGGAGGAAAGGGACCGATGGCTGATAAAGGCAGGAAAAACGGACCAATGCGTCTTGACCGGTTTCTGGCTGAGATGGGATACGGGACCCGTACCCAGGTAAAGGATATGGTGAAGAAAGGACGCGTCCGGATGAACGGAGAGGCGGTAAAGGACGCGGACCGGAAGGTGAACCCGGAATCAGATATTGTAGAAGTGGACAGGAGCCGGGTGGCGTACGCCAGAATGGAGTACTATATGCTCAACAAGCCCCAGGGCGTGGTGTCTGCCACCGAGGACAGGAAATACCCGACGGTGGTGGGTCTTATCAGGGAGGCTTTGAGAAAAGACCTGTTTCCGGTGGGCAGGCTGGACATTGACACGGAGGGACTTCTTCTCATCACCAACGACGGGGAGCTGGCCCACAATCTGCTGTCGCCTAAAAAGCATGTGGATAAGGTATATCTGGCCCATGTGTCAGGAGGGCTGCCGGAGGATGCCGTAAAGCGGTTTGAGGAAGGAATCAAACTGGAGGACGGCACCATGACCCTTCCGGCAGAGCTTAAGATACTAAAAGGAGCAGGACCGGAGGAAGACGCGCAGGAAGTACTGGTTACCATAAGGGAAGGAAAGTTCCATCAGATTAAGCGGATGTTTGAGGCGCTGGGGTGCAGGGTGGAGTATCTGAAACGGATATCCATGGGACCCCTTATCCTGGACCCAAATCTGGAACCGGGGGAATACCGTCCCCTGACTCTGCAGGAGGAGGCTTCCATAAAGGATTGCGGGAACCGGGGAAACCGTGTATAACTATATATGAGTCACAGAATAAGAGTCACGGAAAACTTGTCAACATGTTTATAGACAGAGGAAAATAGGGAAAGATGAAGTTAAACAGGAAAAAAGCAGTTATATTTGATTTGGACGGCACGCTGGTGGATTCCATGTGGATGTGGAAGGCGATTGACATAGAATACCTGGCCAGGTTTGGTCTTGCCTGCCCGGATGACCTGCAGAAGGAAATCGAGGGAATGAGCTTTTCTGAGACTGCGGTGTATTTTAAGGAACGGTTCCGGTTAAAGGAATCCCTGGATGAGATAAAGAACGCCTGGATTCAGATGTCCATAGAGAAGTACAGAAAGGAAGTAACCTTGAAGCCGGGAGCGCGGGCTTTCCTGGAATTTATCTCAGGAAAGGGACTGGTGGCCGGCATTGCCACCAGCAACGGAAGGGCCATGGTGGATGCGGTGCTGGATTCACTGGACATCCGCAGGTACTTCAAGGTGGTGGCAACAGCCTGTGAGGTGGCTGCCGGCAAGCCTGCCCCGGATATATATCTGAATGTGGCTGAGCGCCTTAAGGTGGCGCCGGAGGACTGTGTGGTATTTGAGGATGTGCCTGCCGGCATCCAGGCCGGAAAAAATGCGGGCATGACTGTCTTTGCTGTGGAGGATGCATTTTCATTGGAGATGAAGGCGGAGAAGGAACAGCTGGCAGATTACTATATCAGGGATTATTATGAATTATTGGATGGAGCGGCAGGATGAAAAACGATTATTTACCCATGAACCGGAATGATATGAGCATCAGGGGATGGAAGCAGTGCGACTTTGTGTATGTGTCCGGCGACGCCTATGTGGATCATCCTTCCTTTGGCACGGCCATCATATCCCGGCTGCTGGAGGCACGCGGATATAAGGTGGGAATCATTTCCCAGCCGGACTGGAAGGATAAAAAGAGCATTGAAGTGCTGGGAAGGCCCAGGCTGGGCTTCCTGGTATCGGCGGGAAACATGGATTCCATGGTGAACCACTATTCCGTGTCCAAAAAACGGCGGAAGGAAGATTCCTACACACCGGGCGGCGTCATGGGCAAACGGCCCGACTATGCCGTGGTGGTGTACTGCAATCTGATACGGTCCGCGTATAAGGATGTGCCTGTCATCATAGGCGGAATTGAAGCCAGCCTGCGCCGCCTTGCCCATTATGATTACTGGTCTGATAAGCTGAAGCGATCCGTGCTGCTTGATTCCCAGGCGGATCTGATATCCTATGGCATGGGAGAGCGGTCCATTGTGGAGATTGCCGATGCCCTGGACAGCGGGCTGGACGTGAAGGATATTACATTTATAGACGGTACGGTATATAAGACAAAAAGCCTGGAATCTGTCTATGATTATAAGATGCTTCCTGACTATGAGGAGCTTTTAAGGGACAAGAAGGAGTATGCAAAGAGCTTCTATGTCCAATACAGCAATACGGACCCGTTTTCCGGGAAACGTCTGGTGGAGCCTTATGGGAATCAGCTGTTTGTGGTGCAGAACCCTCCGTCCAAGCCACTGACCCAGGAGGAAATGGATGAGGTATATGCTCTTCCTTACATGAGGAACTACCATCCCTCCTATGAGGAGCTTGGAGGCGTGCCCGCCATCCGGGAAATCAAGTTCAGCCTGATCAGCAACCGGGGATGTTTCGGCGCATGCAGTTTCTGCGCCCTGACCTTCCATCAGGGCCGCATCATCCAGGCCAGAAGCCACGAATCCCTGGTGGAGGAGGCAAGGCTTCTGACCGAGGAACCGGATTTCAAGGGCTATATCCACGATGTGGGCGGCCCCACCGCGGATTTCCGTTTCCCTGCCTGTGAAAAACAGCTGACAAGCGGCGCGTGTCCGGGCCGCCAGTGTCTTTTTCCTGAACCATGTAAGAACCTGCGGGCGGACCACAGCGATTATATTGCTTTGCTTAGAAAGCTGAGGGCTCTTCCAAAAGTAAAGAAGGTATTTATCCGTTCCGGTATCCGGTTTGATTATGTGCTGGCGGATTCCAACCGGAAATTCTTAAAGGAACTGTGTGAGTTCCATGTCAGCGGTCAGCTTAAGGTGGCGCCGGAGCATGTGGCGGACAAGGTGCTGACCCGCATGGGAAAGCCCAGGAACAGCGTTTACCGCCAGTTTGTGAAGGAGTATAAGGAGATGAACCAGAGGCTGGGCAAGGAGCAGTATCTGGTGCCCTATCTCATGTCCTCCCATCCGGGTTCTTCCATGAAGGAGGCGGTGGAACTGGCTGAGTATCTCAGGGATTTGGGATATATGCCGGAACAGGTACAGGATTTCTACCCCACACCCTCCACGGTTTCCACCTGCATGTACTACACGGGATATGACTGCCGGACCATGGAACAGGTCTATGTACCGGTCAATCCCCATGAGAAGGCCATGCAGAGGGCTCTGATTCAGTACAGGAATCCCAGGAATTATGATTTGGTGACGGAAGCCCTTAAAATCGCAGGGCGCACGGATTTAATCGGATATGATAAAAAATGCCTGATTCGTCCAAGGAACGGTAACAGGGACGGCGGGACGGCCGCTCCGGCAGGAAAGGCGAGAGGCAACGGATATAAAGCGGCAGGCCAGGGAGCAGGAGAAGCCAGAAGGCCTAAGAAAACCATACGCAACATCCACAAAAAGAAAGGAATGTGACAGGTATGAAGATTGCTGTAGTGACCGGAGCGTCCTCCGGTATGGGCAGGGAAACCATCATCCAGCTGTGGGAACATTTCAAGGGCTTTGACGAGATCTGGATCATAGCCAGAAGAAGAGAGCGCCTGGATGAACTGGACCGCCAGGTTGGGGTGCCCCTGCGCAAATTTGCACTGGATCTTACAAGGGAGCGTGACAGGGACGTGCTCCTGCGGGCGCTGAGTGCCAGGAAGCCCCAGGTAAAGTTTCTGGTCAATGCAGCAGGCTTTGGTATGATTGGGCAGGTGGAGGAGCTGGGCTTAAAGAGTGAGACAGACATGGTGGCCTTAAACTGTGAGGCCCTGTGCGCCGTAACCCGTATGGTGCTGCCCTATATGGAATGCAACAGCCGAATCATCCAGTATGCATCCTCTGCGGCGTTCCTGCCTCAGCCCGGATTTGCCATCTATGCGGCTACAAAATCATTTGTCCTCAGCTACAGCAGGGCCCTGAACCAGGAACTGAGAAGCCGGAGAATCTATGTGACGGCGGTGTGTCCGGGACCGGTAAAAACAGAGTTCTTTGACATTGCCGAATCCACAGGCGTGATTCCTCTCTATAAGAGGCTGGTCATGGCAAATCCAAAGCGGGTGGTTCAAAAGGCCATCCGGGACAGCATTGCAGGCAGAGAGATTTCGGTCTACGGCATTACCATGAAGGCGTTCCGGCTGCTGTGCAAGATGATGCCCCACCGCCTGCTTCTGGCAGTCATGAGCTTCATGAATGATTAATTACCTACAAAGGAGTGCCGCCATATGCAGACACTGACAGTTACCCAGAATGAGGCCGGACAGCGGCTGGATAAGCTTCTCACAAAATATCTGAACCAGGCCGGCAAGGGTTTTATCTATAAAATGATGCGTAAAAAGAACATAACGCTGAACGGCAAAAAATGCGATGGTTCCGAACGGCTGGAAGAGGGAGACCTGGTAAAGCTGTTCCTCTCGGATGAGACCATAGAAAAGTTTTCTGTCCCGGATATGGGCGGATATGAGAAACAGCCGGGAGACCAAAGCAGCACAGGAGCCTCCTCCCATGAGAAACGGGAAAAGGCCCGGGGAAAAGGCGGTGAACACCAGGGCTCCAGAGACCGGGAGGGAGGACGGCGTCTGGACATTGTCTATGAGGACCAGCATATCCTGGTGGTGAACAAACCGTCCGGCATGCTGTCGCAGAAGGCAAAGGACAGCGACATGTCCCTGAACGAATATATCCTTAATTATCTCATTGATTCAGGAAAACTCCCCATATCCCAGCTGCGCACCTTTAAGCCGTCTATCTGCAACCGGCTGGACAGAAATACCAGCGGGCTGGTGGTGGCCGGAAAATCCCTGGCAGGCCTCCAGGTGATGAATGAGGTATTTAAGGACAGAAGCATACACAAATATTACCAGTGTCTGGTTGCCGGCGAGATAAAGGAGAAGCAGCTGATTGCAGGTTTTCTGAAAAAGGATGAGAGCACGAATACCGTAAGCATTTTTCCTCTGGAAGTGGAGGACAGCGTCCCCATTATGACCGAATATCTGCCGTTGTCCGGCAACAAAACATTCACACTGCTGCAGGTGACCCTGATTACAGGAAGAAGCCATCAGATTCGCGCCCATCTGGCGTCCATTGGTCATCCGATTGTGGGAGATTATAAGTATGGCAGCCGCAGCTTAAACGATGCAGTAAAAAAGAAGTACGCGGTCCGGTCCCAGCTCCTTCACTCCTGGCGGCTTGTCATGCCGGAAACACTTCCTGCGCCCCTTAAGCATCTGAGGGGAGAGGAATTTACCGCCAGGCTGCCGGTGATTTTTAATACGGTTATGGAAGGAGAGGGGATTGGGCTGCCTTGCGAAAGCCAGGGCATTTAACCAGGCCCGGACCATGGAGGTTTGTCCCGGACCGGAGCAGGGAATTCTTGACAGGAATTCATCTTTGGGTTATGCTAGATAATGTTTGAAATTGCCATTTTTTTGCTGCTGTTTTTCCCGTGGGGAGAACGGCTGGCTTAAGGGGATTTTCAGGCATGTTCTGTACAAGTAAAAAACAGCGTTCAGACCAGCGATGGCCTGATGCTGAGGAAATGAGAGGGATATATCAGATGGGAAAGATTATACTGACCGGTGACCGCCCCACAGGACGGCTTCACGTAGGACATTATGCAGGCTCTTTAAAACGCAGGGTGGAGCTGCAGAATTCAGGGGAGTTTGATGAGATTTATATTATGATAGCCGATGCCCAGGCTTTGACAGACAATGCGGACAACCCGGAAAAGGTGCGTCAGAACATCATAGAGGTGGCTCTGGATTACCTGGCATGCGGACTGGACCCGGAGAAATCCGTTCTGTTCATCCAGTCACAGGTGCCTGAGCTGTGCGAGATGACGTTTTACTATATGGATTTGGTGACCGTATCCAGGCTTCAGCGCAATCCTACCGTAAAATCCGAGATTCAGATGCGCAACTTTGAGGCCAGCATTCCGGTGGGCTTCTTCACATACCCAATCAGCCAGGCAGCGGACATTACTGCCTTTAAGGCGACCACGGTTCCGGTAGGTGAGGACCAGGCGCCCATGATTGAGCAGACCAGGGAAATCGTCCATAAGTTCAACAGTGTTTACGGGGATACCCTGGTGGAGCCGGATATCCTTTTGCCGGACAATAAGGCGTGTCTGCGTCTGCCCGGTATAGACGGCAAGGCTAAAATGAGCAAATCCCTTGGAAACTGCATATACCTGTCTGATTCCGAGGATGAGATAAAGAAGAAAATCATGTCCATGTTTACGGATCCCAATCACCTGAGGGTGGAGGATCCGGGACAGGTGGAAGGAAATCCTGTGTTCATTTATCTGGATGCGTTCTGCCGTGATGAGCATTTTGCAGCATATCTGCCGGATTACAAGAACCTGGATGAACTGAAGGCCCATTACGCCAGAGGCGGTTTGGGAGACGTGAAGGTGAAACGGTTCCTCAACAGCGTGCTTCAGGATGAACTGAGGCCCATCCGTGAGCGCCGCAAGGAAATTGCCAGGGACATTCCTGCTGTTTACCGTATCCTGGAAGAAGGCAGCCGCAGGGCAGAGCAGAAGGCAGCCCAGACCCTGGCTGAGATGAAGAGGGCCATGAAGATCAATTACTTCGAGGATAAGGAATTGATTGCGGAACAGGCTGAGCGGTTCAGGGCTGAGATGGATTAAGCAGATTAAGTATAAGAGATAAATGGATGAAGGGCTCCGGCAGAAAGTGCTGGGGTCTTTTTCCGTTAAATGGTACAATGGAGGAAAGCATTAACTGAAAACCAAAGGCATGACATAGAAAGAGGGGAAAGAGATGGAAGGAGAGAAGGTTGAAACAGGGTTGGAATTCCAGATGACCAAAGGTGAATTGGCGGAATACTGGCTGTTTCGTGTATTCTTCTGTATTGGCAATGCAGCAGACTGGGATTCCTGAAACCCAGGGCATACAAGGTGGAAAAAGGATACTTGTGTTGTAAAAATGACAAAAGCAGGATTCCGTGTTCCTGGTATACATATCGGGCTGAAACTCCCAGGGTTTTGATTTTGGGAAGGCCTGCTGCAAGAAAAAACTATGTGTTTCTGGCTGTTCCTAAACGTATGTTTCCGGACAGAGAAACCATGGACCGGTTTCTGGACCAATTTACAGATCCCCAGGCAGTGGAGGATGACGGACATGTTGCTGAAGGCATTTTTAACTTTTATTTTTTTATGGACCAGAGGGCCTGGTCCCACGCCTGGATTCAGGGGATGCAGATGGGACTTCGGGTGAAAAAATTATACGGTGCAAAGAAAGGAAAAGTGTTCCGGGTAACGGGAATCGTGGCAGCCTTATGCGGAATGAGCATTGGTATGATAGCGGACAGCGCCATCCTGACAGCGGTTTTTCTGACCATGCTTCTTTTGAGCTATATGAGGGGCCATGGTTTGTCCGAGTCATTTTACAAGAAACAGATGATGAGCGGATGGATGCCGTCAGACGGGATTGGAAGGTGGGAAATTTCGATTGGGGTAAATGGAATCCGCATGAAAAGAGGGCTGGCTTTTACAGAGTACAGCTGGGAGGATTATAACTGCCTGGCTGAAACAGAGGACACATTCTTTTTCCTGAATACAGAGACAGCACGCGGGATAGAGTGTATCCCGGTTCCCAAGTGGGTGTTTAAGGACTTGGGGGAGATGGATGCATTTCTCAACTTCTGCCGTGATAAGGGGGTAAAGTGGGCCGGATTGGATAAAACAGCGGACCTGCCAAAGAATGACAGGATGTTTTATATCCTGCTCTTCATGGTATTATTGGCTGTGATGATTTCCGGCATCATACGGGCTGTATATTTATGAATCTGAGGAAAGACAGGGATGAGGCTCAGAGAGTTTTTTATAAACAACCTCTTGACTCTGCCCTTAGGTCAGAGCTTATACTTGGAACAGATTCGAATCAGGTAAACAGAACATGAATGGAGGAGCGGACCATGCTGACCATAGGACAGATGTCAAAAGTGTGCGGGGTGAGTGTGAAAACACTGCGTCACTACGATAAGATAGGCCTTTTAAAGCCCCAGAGAATAGATGAGATAAACGGATACCGGTACTACGAGGACCCTCAGATTGGCACCATGCTTTTGATTGGAAGGCTGAAACGGTATGGTTTTTCCCTTACGGAAATCCAGGCTCTGCTTACCATCCCGGACAGCAGGGAATTGCTGCGGCAGCTGTACAAACAAAGATTCCGCCTGGAGCGGCAGATGGAGCATATTTCCATAACCATAAGGGAAATGGGGTATCATCTGGAAGAATTTGAAAGGACAGGTGACATTATGAGTTATCAGAACAATTATGAGATTCAGATAAAGGAAGCAGAGGAACAGGTTCTCGTTACCCGGAGAAACAAGATGTCAGTGGAGGAATTCGGCACATATTACGGGAAGATATATGAAAAGATTGCCAGGGAACACATGACCATAAACGGAGTGGTAATGGCCATCTACCATGACCAGGAATTTGACCCGGCTTACAGCGATATCGAGCTGGGAGTGGGAATCACAGAGCGGGATAAGGCTGATTTTGTCATGCCGGGCTGTCTGTGTGCAACTACCATCCACAAGGGCGCCTATTCAGGACTGCCGGATGCCTATGGCGCCATCGTGGCCTGGATTAACGCCAATGGATATCATATGAATGGGATGCCTTACGAGATTTACCGCAAGACCCAGTTTGACAAGCTTCCGCCGGAAGAGTGGGAGACAGAGATTTTCTTCCCTGTGAAAAAATAGAGGACAGGGAGACGGCAAGCCTTTTGCCGTCTCCCTGTATCCATTCTGATGCATCCACATGATTTACCCTGCAAAAATAAGTGTATCAATTATTCCCAATTAAAATTCTCCCTTCCGGCGCCAATCTCAAAATGGTATTTCACAATTCCGGTATTGATTTGGGACATAGGGTGATTGTCCTTTGTGCGGATGGATACGGTATTCCCGTTTGCTTCGATAAAAAAATCCTGTCTGTTAAGACCGGTTGGAGCAAGTACAGCCGCATTCATGCCATCTAAAAACCATTTATCACTGCATGGCTTACATAAACGTTCCATGCTTTTTGACTTATGCTGCGTACCGTCAGTGGTGCCGTAACCAATCGCAATGACACCAACCAGTTCCTCATCAGGAGCTAACGTAACCGGACATTTTTTTGCATTGTATGTATTTGTGACCCAACATGAATTAAGGCCTGCCTGCTGCGCTTTAACCATAAGCCGCGCTCCGCAGTAGCCGCACTTTACGTAAAAATCGCCTTGCTTTTTGGCTGCCAGAGCAATATAGTTTTTTACATTTTTAAACCGCCCAAATAAGGGAATAAAGGTTTTAAACGCCTCCTCATTTTCCGTAACTAACTGGATGTGCAGCTGTCCCTGCCGGTTGCACTGCTCAATTTCTTGGCTTAGTTCATCAATAATCTCAGGGGAGAGCGGTTTCGCCGTATAATTCCGGACTGCGTGCCTTGCTCTGATTGCTTCTATTTCCGTCATAATATGTTCCTCCTCCTTTAACATATGTCACAGCATTACTTTGCTGAGCAGTAACCTCTCTGTAAGAGCGCCCCAATCACCGCTGTCATACTGGACCCCCTTCATGTTGGCCATGGCTGCCAGGCCATGTACGGCTGCCCACATTACCAAAAGGTCATCTCTTAATTCATTTTCATCAATGTTTAGTTCCCTCATTCCTCTTTTCGCGCCGGTTACAAAAATTTCAAATGGAGTAAAAGAGCTGTTCCATGTGATTTCTGTTTCTTTTATTTGTATGCCCAGATATTCACTGTCAAATAAGAAATTAAAATAGTGCGGATACTCTGCAAAAAATTCCACATAGGCCACGCCCATTGAGATTGTAACATGATGGCAGGGATTATCTTCAACCGCCTGTTTCAGAGCGGCTGCAAATCTGTCAATCACATAAGAATACATTTCCCGGAGCAGATCGTCCATGTTTCCAAAATGATTATAGCAGGCAGCCGCTGATACACCTACTTTCTTTGCCGCCTTTCGCAGAGAAAACTTTTCAATTCCTTCCTCATGGATTAACGCAATTCCCTGTTCAATGAGTGCTTCTTTTAAATTACCAAAATGATATGGTTTTTTCCCGCCTGTATCTGTATTCATATTACATTTCTCCATGTTAACGTATGTTAATATATAGTATATCTGATATGTTAACACCTGTCAACATAAATATATACGGTTTGATTTTATTCCATTTTATGAAGATATCCTTAATATCTGGAGCCCTCCATTGACTTGCTTTCTTTGGTCCAATATACTGGATAATATAGTAAATTTCATTTGGGCAGAGGGGAATGGAGGGAATACTGTGAAGCAATGTGGCTGGGGGAGAAAACGGGCCAAGGGAGCAGGCGTTATGGCGGGAATCCTTGCGGGAATCTTTTTGGCTTTCCTGGGGTGCGGCGGGTGCGGGCAGGGACGGCAAAACGCACAGGACGTATCCGGTGCCGTACCTGCATATCAGTTTGCCCCGGGATTTGGAATTATAGCCCATTCACCGTATCCTGTATATGTTCTGGAGGATGAAAATGGATATGCTGTCAGTAAGGATGGCGTGATAGTGGAATTAGTGCGTGGGATGATGCAGGATAATGAGCTCATCGCTGAGCTGCGCATATTAGATTACAGGAAAAACAGCCAGATGGATGATAGGGGCGCGGATTCCTGGATCTATGATATACGCTGCTTTGGACCGGGAATACCGGATACCGGGTATACTGCAGAACGGATGGGAACACACAGCGAAAACCGGGAAAACGGGGACGGCGGATACAGGGAAACGCTGGCAGAGTTCTGTACCGTGTCCAAAATACGGGAGCGCCAGGGGATGCTGGGCTGGCAGCAGGAAAGAACAAATGTACCGCAAGGATATTGGGAGGCTATATGGAAGGATACGGAATCACAAGAGGCAGGTTAAGCAGATACCGGCTTTTCTGGACAAAGAATATCTATGACAGACAGGGCGCAGAGCAGATGTTTTTTTCCGCAGTCAGGGAGAACTGTGCATACCATTACAGGCACTGCCGGGAATACAGAAAAATCCTTAAGAGGTCAGGATTCCGGCCGGGACACTTGGAAAGCAGCCGGGATATAGGGAGAATTCCCGTTCTGCCCACCCTGTTTTTCAAACATCATGACATACACTCCATTGCCCCGGAGTGTACCTGGCTTAAAACCACATCCTCCGGGACTTCAGGAACTGCCAGCCAGGTGAATTTTGACGGCGGCGCTCTGCTGTGCGGTCTGGGTATGGTAGCGCGCACTGTATCAAAAAGGGGATTATTGTCTCTCAGACCGGCCCGTTACGTTATATTCGGCTATGAACCCCACAGAGATAACCGCACGGCGGTTGCCAGAAGCACTTTCGGGGCCACTTTTTTCGCACCGCCTCTCAGCAGGGATTACGCCCTGATATACCGCCAGGGGCAGTATATCCCGGATCTGGAGCATGTTATGGACCGGCTTTGCCAGTACAGCCATGGGGCCGTGCCTGTGAGGATACTGGGCTTTCCGTCTTATGCATATTTTGCCTTGAAGCAGATGGAGGAGCGGGGAATACACCTTACGCTGCCGGGGGGATCCAAAATGATTCTTTCCGGCGGCTGGAAACAGTTTGAGGGACAGAAGGTGAACAAGGAGGTTCTCTATGGACTTGCGCGCCGTGTGCTTGGAATAGAGGACAAGGATGTTGCGGAATTTTTCAGCGCGGCGGAACATCCGGTGCTGTACTGTGATTGCAGGAACCATCATTTTCATGTTCCGGTGTACAGCCAGGTCATCATACGGGATATAAAGACCATGGAGCCTTTGGGATATGGCAGGCCTGGTCTGGTCAATCTTATCACGCCTATGATAAAGGCGGTTCCGGTTCTGAGTGTGATGACGGATGATGTGGGAGTGCTCCATGTGGGAAAGGAGTGCGGCTGCGGGATTGACGCTCCTTATCTGGAGCTTTTGGGGCGGGCAGGGGTAAGCGGTATTAAGACCTGCGCGGCCGGGGCCCAGGATATCCTGAATGGCACATATGGGAAGGAGGCTGCCAGGTGATTCTGTTTCAGGGAAGGGTATATGATACCATGCTTCAGGGAGAACTGCTGGGGCAGTTGGAAGCCCGAATCAATGATACCAGGCTGGGACGCGGACTGGAGCAGGAAAGGGTCATTCGCGGGCTGGTTCGGTTGGGGCAGGAGCTGAGAGAGGAACTGGAGAACGCTGCGCCGGGAAAGACGGCCGGAGAAGCCGGAAACCCGTGGATACCGGCCTGGCTGGGATGTCTGACCCGGTTTCTCAGCCGGGAATGGCTGGAATATAAGATAGAAACAGAACTGGGAGTAAAGGCAGGCAAAGGGCGAAAAAGTGAACCGGGAGGCAGTACAGAGTGCGGACCTGGCCCTAGCCATGAAGTATATCATTATACGGAATTACAAAAAATGGAGACCCATATACTCCCCCTGGGGACGCTCCTGCACATAACAGCCGGAAATATGGAAGGGCTGCCTGTATTCAGCATTGTGGAGGGACTGCTTACCGGAAATGTGAATATATTAAAGCTTCCGGGCAATGATGGAGGACTGTCCATGGATATTATTTTGCGTCTTATCCGTCTGGAACCCGCTCTGGCGGATTACATTTATGTCTTTGACACCTCGTCCGGGGACCTGCCTGCCATGAGGCGGCTGGAAGAAATGGCTGATGGTATTGTGGTATGGGGAGGAGATTCGGCGGTGGCTGCTGTGCGCAGAAGCGCGCCGCCAGGAACCAGACTCATTGAATGGGGGCATAAGCTTGGATTTGTATATATCTCCGGTTATGAGTGTAAGGATAAGGAGCTGTCTGCTCTGGCTGAGCATATAGTGTCCACACGGCAGCTGCTGTGCAGTTCCTGTCAGACTATATTTCTGGATACGGAGCGTATGGATGATGTGAATGAATTTTGCCGGGAATTTCTTCCGTATATGGAGAGGGCTGTTCTTTCCTGCCCGGGGCATGTATCACTGTTCCAGCCGGACATTTTACAGAAAGATTCCACGGTCCGGCCCGTGGAATCCCGGTTTGGCTCTGTGAATATGGCAGAGGCAGCCCTGGCGCTTCAGCAGCATAATGACAGGATGGAACAGATGGCGTATGGAAAAAAGAAAATGAGGAAGCTGTATCCGGGAAAGGGCTGCAGCCTTACGGCCTGCGGGGATCATGAGCTGGAGCTGTCTCCCATGTTTGGCAACTGTCTGGTAAAGCGCCTGCCGCAGGGGCAGCTGTTTGGTTGCTTAAGACGCCATAAGAGGCACCTCCAGACAGCAGGACTGATTTGCAGGGAGGACAGGCGGCCTGAGCTTATGAAGACTCTGGCGTCCGGCGGCGTGGCGCGTATTACCAGGGCAGGAACCATGTCATCGCCATTTGCGGGAGAGGCACATGACGGGGAATATGCCCTGCGAAGATATGTAAGATTTGTCAGCCAGGAGATGTAAATATGGATAAGGAACCACAGGGAGGATAGGGAGGTTAATATGGAGCTGGAATACCGGTTTGCCGGCATAGATGAATTGGATTTTCTTGTGCGTATGCGGATAAGGGATTTGAGGATGTTTTCTGAATGTGCGGCAGGAACAAAATTGGAGGATGCCATACGAAGGTTTTATGAAATAAAAATGAAGGAAAATGCCTGCCGTACGCTTTTAGCATATGCGGGCAGGGAGCTGGCGGCCACGGCTACCCTGTATTTTTACGATGTACTGCCTTCCAATGAGAATCCCAGTGGAAGAGTGGGACAGATAACCAATGTATGGGTGGATGAGGCATTCCGACGTCAGGGCATTGCCACCCGCATGGTGGAGAGGCTGATGGAGGAGGCCAGGGGAGAGGCCAAAATGGTGTGCCTCAATTCCTCAGAACAGGCACTTGGCATGTATGAGAGGATGGGGTTTTCCTCTAAAAAGGGATATCTGGTTTACTATTTGAGCTGATGGTGTGAAAAATTGCGGAACGTAGGTTAAGCAATGGCAGATGGTGAAATAGGGAGATTGAAAGGGAGAAAAAAGGAATAGAGGATGGGAAAATGGGAGATGGTGAAATGAAAAATGATGAAATGAAAGGTAGTGAAATGAAAGGCAGTGAAAGGAGAGGCAGGAATACCGGGGAACCGGTAAAGCGCCTGCTCATATGGGGCGCAGGTGACCAGGGAATTGTAACACTGGATTGCGCACTGGCCATGAACCGGTATAGGCGGATTGATTTTATGGAACTGAAAGAAAAGGGACACCGTGCCATTCCGGAATATCTGATCCGCAGGGAAGACGATGGATTGGACCAGATCCTGAAATCCTATGATGAGGTCATTGTTGCCACCGGCAGCAATGAACTGCGCGAAAAGAAAATATCCATGCTTGTATCCCTGGGAATTCCCCTTGCTGTCATCATACATCCCACGGCAGTCATAAGCCCTTTATCCAGGATAGCAAAAGGCTGCACCATACACCCTTATGCCGTCATAAACGCCTATGCATCCATAGGAACAGGCTGCATCATAAATACTCAGGCAGATATTGAGCACGACTGTGTGGTGGAGGACTTTGTGAATGTCTGTCCCAAGGTCTCTATGGCAGGTCATACGGTTGTGGGAAGGAAAACTTTTTTGGGAATTGGCTGCACCATCATAGATGGAATCAGGATTGGAACGGAGGCCACTGTGGGAGCGGGAGCCGTCGTGATCCGGGATGTGCCGGACCACGCGGCTGTGGCAGGCGTTCCTGCTAAAGATATAAGGAAAATCTAGTTCCGGCGGCTGTGATGCCGGCTGCCGTGACAGCCGGTTTCCTGACTGTCCGTCTGACTGTGGGAACGCTTGGCAGGCTGTGAGGAATTGTCAGGGAACTTATCCTGGAAATCTGCCTGGGATTCACCCTGGAAGTCTGCCTGGGATGATTCCGCCTGCGATTCCGCCTGAGATGATTCTTCCTGAGATTCCGCCTGGGATGATTCCGCTTGAGATTCCGCCTGGGATTGCCCCTGTAGTTCCCCACGTATTCTCTGCTGCCGGTGTTCACAGTGTTCCGTGTGGACCTTTATCTCTTTCATGCTCTTATCCTTGAATTCATCCAGCGTGGCCTGGGGGTCCGCGGTGAGAAGCTCCTGTATGGCGTAATACTTTCCCAGCGACATCCCGTGTTCATGGGCTTCCTCACACATATGGCTGTCCACGCTGGCATACTCTGCCTTTACGCCATGGCACTGCATTAAGGCTGTGTTTACACACTCCTGAAGGCTTGAGAACATTTGCGGGTCGCCGTCTTTTGTTTCCAGCGTGATGGAGACCAGGGCGTCTTTTTTTAGATACTGCTGCATAGCATCGCTGGCCAGCAGGAGCGCCAGTGCCTCCTCATATTCCAGATGTTTAAGCGAAAGGGACTGCAGGACAGTTTCGCTTTCTTCACCGTAGGTGGTCTGGTCCACCACCTTTCCCCAGCGGTTGATGTCCAGTTCAATGCTGGGATTTACGTCTATGCTGATGACGGCTGCTTCCGTGTAGTACAGGCTGTAACCGCCCAGGCCGCTGGTGGCAAAGAGCAGGAGACAGGCAAGGGATACCGCCCACTTCATTCTGCGGGGCGCCGGCTTTCTGCTGCGGTGCATGTGTTTTATCACATATTCGCAGGTCCGTCCCTTCAAGACCTCATCACAGCTGACTGTATCAAACGCATCATGTATACTTTGTTTCACCCTCATCACCTCCCAGCATTTTTTTAAGCTCGGCTTTCGCCCTTGACAGATGTGTATATACGGTATTGACATTTTTATGTAAAATACCTGCAATCTCCACGGCTGAATAGCCCTCATAATAATGCAGATACACGATGATTCTGTATTTATCAGAAAGATTCATCACGGACTCCAGCACATGGGACAGGTCCTGGCTTTTTGTATCAGCCATGGACATGGCCTCTTCCAGAGAGCAGGTGTGTGTCCGGAAGAAACTGCGGAGCAAATCTTTGCACCTGTTTACGGTCACACGAATCAGCCATGCTTTTTTATGTTCCTCAGAATCAAAGGGTTCAGAAAAAAGGGCGTATTTCAAAAACACATCCTGAAACACGTCCTCTGTATCACTTTCATTTTTCATATAGACAAAGCAGATATGTTTTACCATATCCGCGTATTGCCCAATGGTCTGCTCTACATCTGATTCCTGCCGCATAGCCGCTCCATATGTCCGGTACTGCCAGGTGCAGTACTGTTTTCCCTATCTGTGATGTGAACCGCAGCCGCGTCTGCCATGATGGCTGTTTCCGCTATGGCATCCATACCCTGAGGGGTCCGATGAGGATGTCCGTCCATGGTTCCCGTCCGGGCATACCCAATCCCCGTCCTCTGACCAGTGGCCTTCACAGTCTCCGTGTTCATGGCTCCTGCAGTATTCGTAGTCCGTACAGTCAGCATATCCTCTGGGACAAGTCCAGTCAGCACCCCATGCAAGGCTGCTGCCCGCTGCGGTTAAGAGAATGCCTGTGGCTGCTGCTGCCATTATAGTTCTGATTTTCATGTTTTTCAATCTCCTTTTTTGATTCATTCACTATTAATACGATTGAGTCGCCGGAATCCTTTCATTTATTTTTGTTTTTATTTTTTAAATCTGCTTTTCATTTTTTAAATCTGCTGTGCTTGTGAAATATCCTTGATTTTGGTATACTTATCTGACGTACAGGATTAAGACACATTGGACACACTGTCCTGTAAATATATAATACATAAAAGGAATGAACTGACATGGGTACCTGGAATTCCAGAGGTTTAAGGGGCTCTACCCTTGAAGATTTGATTAACCATACCAACGATTTGTACAGGGAAAAGAAGCTGGCTCTGATACAGAAGATACCGACTCCCATCACCCCCATTGAAATTGACAAGTCCAGCCGCCACATCACCCTGGCCTATTTTGACCAGAAGAGTACCGTGGATTATATCGGGGCCGTACAGGGGATTCCGGTGTGTTTTGATGCCAAGGAATGCGCGGTAAAGACATTTCCCCTTCAAAATATCCATCCCCACCAGATTGAATTTATGGGGGAATTTGAGAAACAGGGCGGAATTGCATTTATCATCCTCTATTTTACCGGCCTGGATGAAATATATTATCTGCCTTTTGAACAGATAGAGGGATATTGGAAACGGATGGAGGAGGGAGGGCGCAAAAGCTTTACCTACGACGAGGTGGACAAGAGCTGGCGGGTCCGTTCCCATGCCGGTTTTCTGGTCCATTATCTGGAAGAAATACAAAAAGACCTGGACAGAAGGTCATAGGAGGTTTTGCGTGAAGCGCCGTGCCTTCCATGCTGCCTGTGCAGGTCCTTTCTTAGTCCGTACGTCTTTTTCATATCCTGTCTTCTAATCCTGTTTTCACACCTTCTTTTATGCGTTCCTTTCAGCCCCATCTTCCGTACCACCCCGCATACCACCCCGCAGGTACATTTTCATTGACCAGCCCTGTAAATAAAAGTATAATAAGGTATATTGCACGATGGGCAGAATGGAATTTTAAAACTGCTTTGGGGACGCGAAAATATGATTGACAGCTCCATGGTTTTCCTCTATAATGAAACAATCACGTTAATGAATTAGCACTTTACCATAGAAAAGCAAAACGAGGTAAATGTGCGAGAAAACATAAAGGCAGGGAACAGGATGGCAGGGAATAATCGTTTGATTCATACGCCGGAGGGCGTAAAGGACAGTTATAACGGAGAATGCAGGAAAAAGCTGGCAGTTCAGGACAAGATTCTGGATACCTTTTACCTGTACGGATATGAGCATATCCAGACTCCGAGTTTTGAATATTTTGATATTTTCAGCAAGGACAGGGGAAGCGTGCCGGACAGGGAGATGTTTAAGTTCTTTGACCGGGACAACAACACCCTGGTGCTGAGGCCGGATATGACGCCGGCGGTTGCGCGGTGTGTGGCCAAGTACTTTATGGACGATCCCATGCCTCTTAGACTCTGCTACCTGGAACGCACTTTTAAGAATAACAGCAGTTATCAGGGCCGCCTTAAGGAGCGGGCTGAGACAGGGGCCGAGCTGATTGGGGATGATTCCGAGGATGCGGATGCCGAGATGATTGCCATGGTCATTGACAGCCTGAGACAGGCCGGCCTTAAGGAGTTCCAGGTGGAGCTGGGCCAGGTGGCCTTTTACAGAAGCCTTCTTAAGGAGGCCGGGCTGGAGGAGGAAGTTGAGGAAGAGCTGAATCAGTACATTGAAAATAAAAATTATTTTGCCGTGGAGGGTCTGCTCAAGAACCAGCCCGTGGACGAAGGGCTTAAGAAGGTTTTTCTGAAGCTTCCGGAGCTGTTCGGCTCCCTGGAGCAGATGCAGGAGGCGAAAAAGCTTACCGCCAATCCGGGGGCGCTGGCTGCCATTGAACGGCTGGAGAAGGTACATTCCATTTTAGAGAGCAGGGGCCTGGAAGCCTATGTGTCCTATGACCTGGGGATGCTCAGCAGATACCAGTACTATACGGGTATTATTTTTAAGGCATATACCTATGGAACCGGGGATTATATTGTTACAGGAGGCCGGTATGACAAGCTGCTGGTGCAGTTTGGAAAGGATACGCCTGCTGTGGGATTTGTGATTGTGGTGGACCAGCTGATGGCTGCCCTTTCCAGGCAGCAGATTGATGTTCCTGTGACGCTGGTGAACACGGTGATACTCTATGAGACCTCAGCCAGATCCCGGGCCCTGTGGCTGGGCAGCTATTTCAGGGACAAGGGGCTGGCCGTCCAGTCCATGAAGAAGAAGGAGCAGGTGGCGCTTGAGGATTACAAGGCCATGGCAATACAGAGGGGCATGCGCAATGTCCTGTACCTGAAGGGGGACGGGACCGTAGTGACAGCCATGGACACGGTGAACGGGAATACAGACCAGATACCCATTACCGCTTACGAGTAAACGCAGGGAGGCCGTGAAGAAGATGAGATATTTGACCATAGCGTTAGCCAAAGGAAGGCTTGCGGACAAAGCCATGGAGATGTTTGAGGCAATCGGCATTTCCTGTGATGAGATGAAGGATAAGGCTTCCAGGAAGCTTATCTTTGTAAATGAGCACCTGGGAGTGCGCTTTTTCCTTGCAAAGGCCAATGATGTGCCCACATACGTGGAGTACGGGGCGGCCGATATCGGCATAGTGGGCAGGGATACCATATTGGAGGAGGGCCGCAAGCTCTATGAGGTCATGGACCTTGGGGTGGGAAAATGCAGGATGTGCGTCTGCGGACCTGAATCAGCCAGGGAAAGGCTGGAGCACCATGAGCTGATTCGGGTGGCCACCAAGTATCCCAACATAGCAAAGGACTATTTTTATAACCAGAAGTATCAGACTGTGGAAATTATTAAGCTGAACGGTTCCATTGAGCTGGCCCCCATCGTGGGTCTGTCCGAGGTAATCGTGGATATTGTGGAGACCGGGTCCACCCTGCGGGAGAACGGACTTATGGTGTTGGAGGAAGTGTGCAGCCTGTCAGCCAGGATGGTGGTAAACCAGGTGAGCATGAAGACGGAAAATGAACGCATCACGGCCATTATCAAGAAATTCCAGGCATATCTTAAGGAGAATGCCGGAAGGTAGGTACAGGAGCAAAGTCAAGAAAGCGGAGGAATGTTAGGCATGAGAATCGTGACATTAGATAATAAGTCCATGGAGAATATTCTGGCGGACATGTTGAAAAGGGACCCCAATAATTACGACAGCTATACCCAGACCGTACAGGCCATTGTGGACGATGTAAAGGCAAGGGGAGACGAGGCGCTGTTTGAGTATACAAAGCGGTTTGACGGAGCGTCCCTGGATGGGAGCAGTATACGGGTGACCAGGGAGGAAATTGATGAGGCCATGAAACAGGTGGAACCGGGCCTTTTAAAGGTCATGGAGAGGTCCATGGACAATATCCGCCGTTATCATGAGAAGCAGAGGCAGAACAGCTGGTTTGACGCCCAGCCTGACGGCACCATCCTGGGCCAGAAGGTGACTGCCTTGGAGAGTGTGGGAGTGTATGTGCCCGGCGGCAAGGCGGCATATCCTTCCTCCGTCCTGATGAATATTATTCCGGCTGAGGTGGCAGGGGTGAAGCGCATCGCCATGGTGACGCCGCCCGGTAAGGACGGAAAGGTAAATCCGGTGACTCTGACAGCGGCTTACATGGCAGGAGCCACAGAGGTCTATAAGGCAGGCGGGGCACAGGCAGTGGCGGCCCTGGCTTTCGGCACGGCATCCATTCCCAGGGTAAATAAAATCGTGGGACCGGGCAATATCTTTGTGGCCCTGGCAAAAAAGGCTGTCTATGGCCATGTGAGCATTGACAGTATAGCAGGCCCCAGCGAAATCCTGGTGATAGCCGATGACAGCGCCAATCCGCGTTTTGTGGCCGCGGACCTGTTAAGCCAGGCAGAACACGATGAGCTGGCCAGCTCTATTTTGGTTACCACCAGCATGGAACTGGCCAGGAAGGTATCCGACGAGGTGGACGGCTTCCTGAAGGTGCTGTCACGCAGCGACATCATTAAAAAATCCCTGGACAATTACGGTTATATCCTGGTGGCGGAATCCATGGAAAAGGCAGTGGAGACAGCCAACAGCATTGCGCCGGAGCACATGGAAATCGTCACCAGGAATCCCTTTGAGGTCATGACCAAAATTCAGAACGCGGGCGCCATCTTTATCGGTGAGTACAGCTCAGAGCCCTTGGGAGACTATTTTGCCGGCCCTAACCACATCCTGCCTACCAATGGGACAGCCAAATTTTTCTCGCCCCTGGGCGTGGATGACTTCATCAAGAAATCCAGCATTATCTATTATTCCAGGGAGGCCCTTGAGGCAGCCCATAAGGACATAGAGACATTTGCCGAGTCAGAGCACCTGACAGCTCACGCGAATTCCGTCAGAGTGCGTTTTGAACAATAGCAGGGAGGTATGACAGTTATGGAACGGATTGCATCCATCACCCGGAACACCAATGAAACACAGATATCCATGAGCCTTAACCTGGATGGCTCCGGCAGGGGGAATATCAGCACAGGCATCGGATTCTTTGACCACATGTTAAACAGCTTTGCGCGCCACGGCTTTTTTGACCTGGACCTTACGGTAAAGGGGGATTTGGAGGTGGATACCCACCACACCATAGAGGATACGGGAATCGTGCTGGGACAGGCTATCCGGAAGGCGGTAGGGGATAAAAAGGGGATTGTGCGCTATGGCTCCCAAATCCTGCCCATGGATGAATCCCTGGTGCTCTGTGCCCTGGACCTTTGCGGAAGGCCCTACCTGGTCTGGGACCTGGTTTTGGACCGGGAAAAGGTGGGGGATTTGGAGACTGAGATGGTGCGGGAATTTTTTTACGCGGTTTCCTATGGGGCGGAGATGAACCTTCATTTGAAGCAGCTTTCAGGGACAAACAACCACCATATCATTGAGGCTGCCTTTAAGGCATTCGCCAAGGCCCTGGACGGCGCAGTGGCCGCGGAACCCCGTCTCTCAGGCGTGCTTTCCACCAAGGGGAGTCTTTAGGATGGAAGATATGCCTGCCCTGTCCCCCGGAGCCTGCGTCCGAAGACATGGAGAAAATAATAGAATAAAAGGAGATTCATATGCAGTTATATCCGGCTATTGATATGAAGAACGGACAGTGTGTCCGGTTAAGACAGGGGGCATTTAAGGACATCACCATATACTCGGACGCCCCTGAAAAGGTGGCTGCCCACTGGCAGGAGAAGGGGGCATCCTTCCTGCATCTGGTGGACCTGGACGGCGCCCTGGCAGGTTATTCTGTCAATGAAGAGGTCATACGAAGGATTGCGGACACGGTTTCCATACCCATTGAGATTGGCGGCGGCATCCGTTCCAAAGAAGCAGTGGAGCGTATGCTGGACCTGGGGGTCAGGCGTGTTATTATCGGAACCAAGGCAGCGGAACACCCGGAATTTCTCAGGGATATGGTCAGAACATTTGGCGAGGAGGCCATTGTGGCAGGCGTGGACGCGAAGGACGGCATGGTGGCAGTGGAAGGATGGGAGAAAGTCAGCTCCCTTACCGCCTCGGACCTGTGTCTTACCATGAAGGAATACGGTGTCAGGCACATTGTCTATACCGACATATCCAGGGACGGCATGCTGTCCGGCCCTAATGTGGAGGCTACAAGGAAGCTTACAGAGGAGACAGGACTTGACATCATAGCCTCCGGCGGGGTATCCTGTATGGAGGATTTAAAATGCCTGCATGAGGCTGGTATCAGGGGAGCCATCATCGGAAAGGCCCTCTATGAGAACCGGATTGATCTTGCTGAGGCTGTAAGGCTTTATGAGGCTTAAGTACCAGAGAAAATGGAGAGATTCAAATGACTGATTGCAAGAAGCTGATTATGGGATTTGGTTACAGGAATGGAAAGACTTTTTCCTGGAACGGAAAGCTTGAGTATGAGGGCGGGCTTAAGGAGCTTGCCAGGACAGCCTGTGACAACGGGGCAGATGAAATATTTATCTGCGACCGTTCTTTTTCAGATGAGGACCATGAGGCTGTCATAGGCGCCATCAAGGAAACCGCCCGCACCGTGGATGAACCCATACTGGCGGGAGGACGAATCAGGCGCCTGGAGGATGTGAAAAAGTACCTTTACGCAGGAGCCAGCGCCGTATTCCTGGATGTGAGCTATGAAGACAACGTAGATATGATGAAGGAGGCAGCAGACCGGTTTGGCAGTGAAAAGATTTATGCCTATATGCCGGACCTGTCCTATCTGAACCGGGTGGAGGAATACATTCAGCTGGGCGCGTCCGTGATGATATGCAGGGCATCCGGTCCGGTTTTATCCCTGGCTGAGCTGGGTGAAATCGGGGAGATATCCTGCAGAAGCCTTATTTTCTGCGGCGGTCATGAAAATGTCCAGGAGATGGCCGGGGATCTGAAGCTGAGTCTGGGGTGTCCCCAGGTGGAGGGCGCTGTCCTGACTTTGGCGGAGGATAACCTGGACAAGGTGATGGAGCTGAAGCAGATTTTAAAAGGTGCGGGTATTGTCACGGACACCTTTGAGAGTTCGCTGGAATGGAAGAATTTCAAACTGGGAAGTGACGGCCTTATCCCTGTCATTGTCCAGGATTATAAGACCCTGGAGGTTCTGATGATGGCCTATATGAATGAGGAATCATTTCAGGCCACACTGGCGTCAGGAAGGATGACCTATTTCAGCAGGAGCAGGCAGAAGCTGTGGCTGAAGGGTGAGACCAGCGGCCACTTCCAGTATGTAAAATCCCTGAAGATTGACTGTGACAACGACACCATTCTGGCGTCAGTAAAGCAGGTGGGAGCTGCCTGCCATACCGGAAACCGATCCTGTTTCTTTACCACGCTGGCGGAGAAGGAATATAAGGAAACCAATCCCCTGAAGGTATTTGAGGAGGTATTTGGGGTCATACTGGACCGTAAGGAGCATCCGAAGGAAGGCTCATACACCAATTATCTGTTTGACAAGGGAATTGACAAGATACTTAAGAAGCTGGGAGAGGAGGCTACGGAAATTGTTATAGCGGCCAAGAACCCTAACCCGGAAGAAATCAAATACGAGATTTCGGATTTTCTCTACCATATGATGGTACTCATGGCGGACCGCGGCATTACATGGGAGGAAATCACGGAGGAACTGGCAAACCGTTAGCGGCGGGAAACAGGGGAAGTACAGACACGCCTTGGTAATATAATGCCGGTAATATAATAATGAAAATCGCAGGAGGTAATGGAGAGGTGGCAGAAATATCGGAGGTTACAGCGAGACTGCTGGATTACGTTTCATATGACACCCAGTCAGAGGATGACAGGGAGTCCATTCCCAGCACCAAGAAGCAGTTTGAACTGGCGCATAAGCTGGCCGGGGAGCTTAAGGAGCTGGGGGCATCACAGGTGAGGATAAGTGAGCAGGGATATGTGTACGCATGTATTCCCGCCAATCTGGAGGAGGGAAAAACATGTACCTCCCTGGGATTTATCGCCCATATGGATACAGCTCCCTCCTTCTCGGGCAAGGATGTAAAGCCGCAGTTCATCCGGGACTATGACGGACAGGACATCTGTCTGAACAGGGAACAGGACCTATGGATGAGGACAGCGGATTTTCCGGATTTGAAGGCATATGAGGGCAAGACGTTGATTACCACGGATGGGACCACGCTGCTGGGAGCAGACGATAAGGCCGGTATCGCTGAAATCATGACCATGGCCGCCTATTTTCTTGGACATCCGGAAGTAAAACACGGAACAATCTGTATCGGCTTCACACCGGACGAGGAGGTGGGCCGGGGAGCAGACGGCTTTGATGTGGATGACTTCGGGGCTGATGTGGCCTACACTGTGGACGGCGGAGCGCTGGGAGAGCTGGAATACGAAAACTTCAATGCCGCTTCCGGCAGGGTGACGGTCCATGGGGCCAATATCCATCCGGGCACGGCCAAGGGACGTATGAGAAACGCCCTGCTCATGGCAATGGAGTTCCAGTCACTGCTTCCGGCAAATGAGAACCCTATGTATACAGAAGGGTATGAGGGTTTTTATCATCTGGACAGGATGACAGGCTGTGTGGAGGAAGCCAGGATGGATTACATCATCAGGGACCATGACAGGGCGAAGTTTGAGCGCAGGAAGGAATTGTTTTCCCAGGCAGCGGGATTTCTGAACCAGAAATATGGTTCCGGAACCGTGGAGGCAGCGGTGAAGGATTCCTATTATAACATGAAAGAGAAAATTGAGCCTCATATGGACCTGATTGATAAGGCCAAGGCATCCATGGAGAAGCTGGGTATCCAGCCAATCGTGGTTCCGATCCGGGGAGGCACGGATGGAGCCAGACTGTCATATATGGGGCTGCCCTGTCCGAACCTGTGCACAGGAGGCCATAATTTCCATGGAAAATATGAATTTATTCCGGTACAGTCCATGGAAAAGATAACAGAGCTTCTTATAGAGATTGCCAGGTCGTTTGCAGAAGCATAGCGTTGGTTTGTTCTTTCCTGATTTAACAAAAGAAACATCCTTCCCGCCTGTAAAGGGGGAGGGATGAATTGCAGGAAACAAACTTAACGGCAGTGCCGGGCGCGGATTGAAACAATTACGGAAGACGCAGCATATCTCTGTCTTCCGGATGCACCAGCACCTTAATCTGTGTGATGCCGGCGGACTTATAGGAATGAAGCTGCCGTGCCTTTAAATCCTTTAAAAACAGGTCTTTGTTTCTCATGAAACGTTCAAAGTCATCGGATATATCATAACTGTCTATACCCACATAGCTGCCCTCTGAGTATTCCACATAGGGGCGGACAGCGGCAGCGTTATAGGTGACCTGAAAGCGGATTATGCCGCGGGGAACGGAGTCGTCAGCCACAATATCCTCTTCTGATTCAGGCAGGCGGTCTGTCCGGATAATATCCAGACAGGTATCCTCCGGGGATTCCAGTTCAGATGTCTCCTCAGAGTGATGGGACTGGCCCATATCATAATCCAATATCTCTGTTTTCATGTCAACAGGGCCTGCATCTGCATCGCCCATATAGGTAAAGGATGAAAACTCGGAAAATGTTATTCCGGTGCCCAGGCCTGCGGCGAAAACGCCTGTGCAGAACAGGGCTATCATATATGACTGCAGTTTACGCATGCTGCACCTCCTCTGAAGTGTTCTGGTCCATGTCCGTGGAAAGGGCGGTGTTCCCGGTATTGCGGCGGAGCCTTAACAGGCTTATGCACAGGATGGAAAATGAGCCTGCGCAGAGAACAACACCCAGGCTTAGCAGGGCAGGGCCTGCAAAGGGATATCCCTGAACCGTCCATACCAGAAATACTGCCAGAAGATATAATGAAAACAGGGTAAGACATCCATTAAACAATGTCAGGATAAAAAGCAGAATGTTCCAGGTCCAGCGCAAGCAGAAGTACATGCACCACAGGGCCAGGGAAAGGCAGGAGGAGAAAAGAACTCCCAGACCGCATAACATACCCTTTATCACGCGGCATATGGATGATCCGGCGCGTTTAAATGCGTTTCGCACCGTATTTTGGACAGTGCTTTGGTCATGGACATGGTCTGTCCTTGGAACAGGCGGTATCCTGGGAACGCCTGTCTGGGAGTGTTCGGATGATGGTGTGAAGTCTGCTCCGTTTATATTTACAACCTCCATCTTTGTCCTGAGATGACGGAGGAAGCGGGGCCGGCGGGCCGGAATCCGCGAAAAGAAGTTCCGTGTTCTTCCGAACAGGACACCGGTATTCCGTACAGCTGCCGCTGCTATTCTATGTAAGAACCGTCCGGCTGCCCGGGCAATACCCAGAAAGCCGGATCGGGCCCTGCGGATTAAGTCTCTGACTCTCAAAACGGGGGATAGGGTCCGGTTTCCGTTATAATCCGGGTTTACGTGGTATGCCTCCAGAATCTCTGCCGCCAGCTGGCCGAGATCACCGAAATCCCCGATGGCTTCCTCCTCGCTGAGGCCCCTTTCCATCTTCATGTCAATATGCTGGGTGTATTCCTCCAGAATATCCTGCTGTTCCTTTTCTTCCAGCACAGCCAGGCCGTTCTTAAGTTCATCTAAAAACTCTGTTTTATTCATCTCCATGCTCCTTTAAAAATGTACATACTTTCTGCTGGAACTCGTCCCATTCCCGCTCCAGAACATCCCGGTACAGGATGCCGGCGGCAGTCAGATGGTAATATTTTCTGGGAGGCCCTTCCGTGGATTCCCGCAAGTATGTTTCAAAATAATGTTCATTGGTCAGTCTCTTTAAGAGAGGGTAGATGGTCCCTTCATTGACATCAATGACCTTGGATACTTCCTCTACCAGTTCATAGCCATACATATCCCTTTTTCGTACTGATTCAAGGACCACCAGCTCAAGGACTCCTTTTTTAAATTGTGGATTCATGGTCAGTAACCCTCCTTGTGATTACTATATTATACATACTACTATGTATTGTCAAGTACTATAAATAAATTAATACTTAACTTATCCTTAACAAATCTTTCCAAAGCCTGTATAATGATTACGTAGCTGCATTTTTAGAACAATAAGACCTCAGGGGAGGGGAGACATGGAGAGAATCCGTCAATTTCTCAATAAGAATATTTATATATTTTCAGTGCGTCAGGGGCTTTTGCTGACCATTCCATTTTTGATTCTCGGCTCCTTTTCCATGGTCATTATGCAGTTTCCGCTGAAGGCCTGGCAGGAGCTTTTGCCTGGGTTTGCAGGGGGCAGTGTGAAGCTGCTGCTCATGGCTGTGTACCAGGCCACCTTCGGCTCCCTTTCCTTTATCTTTGCATTAATGATATCCTACTCCTACGGGGAAGAGCAGACTGTGTATAAGAATACCCATATATTTTTCCCGGCAGTGGCCCTGTGCTCATTCATTGCATTTACCTATCCATCAGGCGGGCTGTCCATATGGGGGCCGGAGTGGAGCTTTACGGCCATATGCATTACCCTCATCAGCTGCTTCCTCCTGACCGGAATTTACCATTGGGTGGAGGGATACCGTCATCTGTATACCATGGGAGTGGCCTATAATTTCAACGCCTCTATGCAGAGCATGATTCCTGCTGTTGTCACGATTGGGCTGTGCGGGCTTTCCGGCCTGGTTCTGAGTCTGGCTTTTGACGATGTGAATATCATGAATTTCGGTTCTTATCTGTTTCTCAAGCTGTTCGGCCAGATGGGAAACGGCCTGTTTTCCATACTTTTATATATCCTGTTGTCCCATGTGCTGTGGTTTTTTGGAATACACGGGACCAATACGCTGGAGGCTGTATCCCGCAGGCTGTTTGAGTCAGAGGTGACGGCCAACCAGGCTATGGCAGCCCAGGGGCTGGTGCCCACCCATATGTTCAGCAAAACGTTTCTGGATACCTTTGTGTTCATCGGAGGCAGCGGATGTGCCCTGTGCATGGTTCTGGCCCTGTTTCTTGCTGCCAGGAAGAATAATAACCGCAGACTGGCCAAACTTTCCCTTCCTGCGGTTGTATTCAATATCAATGAGTTGGTATTGTTTGGATTTCCCATCATATTCAGTGCAGATATGATTCTGCCTTTTATACTGACTCCTATGGTTCTGTCGGTCATCAGCAGTTTTGCCATGTGGTTTGGCCTGGTGCCCGTGGCTTCCCGGAGTGTGGAATGGACTGTGCCGGTGCTTGCCAGCGGCTATCTGGCAACAGGAAGTGTAAGCGGAAGTCTGCTACAAGCCTTTAACCTGATTGTGGGTACCATGATTTATATTCCCTTTATTAAACAGAGCGAACGGGTCCAGGACCGTGAATTTCTGGGAAAAATCAAGAGACTGGAGGCATCCATGAATGAGGATGAACGCTCGGTTTGGGTCAGGGATTTCCGCTGGAATACCTACGAAAACCAGCAAACAGCCAAGCTGCTGGCGTCAGACCTGGAATATGCCCTGTCCAAGGGAGCTCTGGAGTTATACTACCAACCCCAGGTGAAACGTGACGGAACCCTCTATGGATGCGAGGCACTGCTGCGTTGGAACTACATGGGCCAGGGCTTTGTGTATCCGCCCCTTATCATTGCGCTGGCTGTCCAGGGGGATTTCATCGGATCTCTGGGCATGTATATTGTAGAGAAGGCCTGCCGTGACATGGCGGGGACGCACACTCAGGCAGGCTGCCCGGTATCCTTTTCCGTAAATATCCTGCCTCTGGAGCTGGAGGATCCGTCCTTTGCAGATCAGGTTTTGAGAATTTTGAAGGATACCGGTGTGGAGGGCAGTAATTTGACCATTGAACTGACAGAGCAGGTGGCGCTGAATCCCGGCCCCAATCTGGAACGCCAGTTGGAGAAACTGAGAGAGTCCCGGGTGCGTATCAGCATGGATGACTTTGGAATGGGCCATGGTTCCCTTAACTATCTGAATTCTGCCCATTATGACGAGGTTAAGATTGACGGCTCCCTTATCCGGCGCCTGCCGGAACATACCCAGACATGTGAACTGGTGGGCAACATTATGAACATGTCCCGGATTCTGGGAGTCAGCACAGTGGCTGAGTGCGTGGAGACGCCGGAGCAGATTCAGATGCTGGAGAAGCTGGGATGCAGCATTTACCAGGGATACTATTACAGCAGGCCTCTGCCGCTGGACGCATTCATTGAGTATGTGAAAGGTCTGTAGTGTGTGTCTGGAGCTGGTGGTTTCCGGCAGCCTGGGAGTACAGCTGAGCGTGTCAGTCCAGCCTGGAGAGCACGTCTGACAGTGTCAGCACAGCCTGCTCCAGCCGCTCCATATCTTCAGACCCCAGTTCCTGTTTCAGTTTATCTGCAAAAGAGGTGTCTTTATAAATCGTATTTATCATATAATCCTTGGCGCGGCCAGTCACTTCTATGACGATGCAGCGCCGGTCGTGTTCTGTTGGAAGCCTTCTGACAAAGTCGTGGCTGCACAGGATTTCTATGAGCTTGGTTGCCTGTTGTTTGCTGACATTTAAGTGCCGGGTGAGCTCTGTCATGGTCATGGGACCTTTGCGGAGCAGTACCTGCAGACAGTAATAGGTTTCCAGACTCATCTTATCCTTCATAAATGCCTTGAAGGGTTTATCAATCCTGTAATGCCAATAGGGGAGCAGACGGAGCAGTTCCTCGGTGAAGTTTTTGTTATTCATTTTCTGACCTCCTTGATCCATCTGCAGCCATTCTGCTGAAGGCCGGGATAAAGCCGGCGGGATAAAGCCATCCTGCGCAACCGGATAGGGCCGCCTTATCCGGTCATTGACAAACAGACTGGATATGTTTATAATAATTAGTAAACCAAAGTAGACTATCTATTAAAGTGTACTTAATGACTGCTTTTAGATTACAACATTTTTAAAACAGAATCAAGGGGAAGAAGGATAAGAATGGCGGAAAATGAAAAGAAAAAGAGAACTTTATGGGAACAGGCCGTGGAAAATGCGCTCCATTTTGCATTTAACCTGGCCTTTGTATTTATATTTCAATCCATATTTGGTGTACAGAATGTGCTTCCGGGGGTGGCTATCAGTGTGGGCATGACCATGTTCCCGGATGGATATATCGGGGTGAGGCCCGTGACCATGGCGGGGATTATCATAGGATTGTACTGCGGCTGTGTTATTGCCGGGCAGACAGCCCTGATGCTGCCGGCAGCAGCCCTTGTGATTGATTTTCTTTTTGTCCTTCTTATTATGGCCCTGACCTGTGAACCCACCATGTACAAACCAGCTATCAGTTTCCTGCTGTGCTTCGTGTTCGCACAGTCCACACCTGTACCGCCAGCGGCATTTCCTATGCGTCTGGCAGGCGCAGCAGCAGGTGCTGCAGCGGTGGCGGTTACTACGGTTATCAAGTGGTATTGGCAGGGACACGGGAAGGAAGGACGCGGTTTAAAGGAACAGATAAGGCTGTGCACGGTACGGAAAGGCTATATATTGCGGATGTCTATGGGGATAGCGGCAGCTATGTTTATAGGTATGGTCCTTCACCTGAGAAAGCCCCTGTGGATTAGTATTGTGGTAATGTCCCTGACTCAGCTGCATTACCATGAAACATTGGAGCGCATACGTCACCGCTTTCTCGGAAATGTCCTGGGCATTCTGTTCTTTGTGGTGGTATTCCGCATGCTGGTGCCTGAGAGCTGGGCTTTTGGCATGGTATTGTTTTTGGGATATATCAGTTTTTTTACCTCAGAATATAAATATAAGCAGATTGTCAATGCAGTGTGCGCCATCAATGCGTCTCTGGTGCTCTTAGATACATCCACGGCCATTGAAAACAGGCTTCTCTGTCTGGCAGGCGGGGCATGCATTGTGCTGATTCTGTATCTGGCGCAGAAACTCGGAAGGGGAATCATGGGCCATACAGGAGCTGCGGCGGCCTGCCGTACAAAGTGATGTGGGAGTGTGAACCTGAAGGTACCTGCAGCTTGGCTGTTATATCGGAATCACAGGATGGATATGCGATGATCGGAGGAACAGGGAATGAGGAAAGCATAGATGTACAGGGTACGTTATCTGGTGGAAATAGAAGACAGAGGGGATTGCCGGTTTATAATCATTTGAAAAACAGGAGAGAATATGGGAAATAAAAAAGCAGGAAGCAGCGAAGAAAGGCTGAGCGTATTCCTGAGTCTTGTGCTGCGGCATCAGCCGGAAGCAGCCGGTATCACATTGGACGAACACGGCTGGGCAGATGTGGAGGCTTTGATTCAGGGCATCAGCGGCACAGGCAGGCCGATGGATATGGAGCTGCTGGAGGATATGGTCAGGACGGATGAAAAGGGCCGGTACAGTTTCAATGAAGACAGGACTCTGATACGCGCCAACCAGGGGCACAGTATACCAGTGGATGTGGAGCTGACAGAGACAACACCGCCTCAGGTCCTTTATCATGGGACTGCCAGCCGTTTTGAGCAGGCCATTCTGGAACAGGGCTTAAAGCCTATGAGCCGTCTTTATGTACACTTGTCCGGGGATGCCAAGACAGCATTAACGGTGGGAAGAAGGCATGGAAATCCGGTGGTATTTGAGGTGGACTCCGGCCGCATGAGCCGTGATGGTGAACATTTTTACATATCACAAAACGGGGTATGGCTGACAAAACGTGTAAAGCCGGAATACCTGAAACGGAATATCTGAAATGGAATACCTGTAACCGATGAGTAAAGACGGATGACTGTAAAAGGTCCAAAACATGAAGGTGATGCATTATGAAGAACCCGAAGCGCCGCCGACAGGGATATTTGAGGAGATGGCTGCGGGCCGGTGTCTATGCAGGCGGACATTGTGAATGCTGCAATCAGCCGCTTGTCCTTATTTTCAGATACGATGCTGTCTGCTGTCCCCAATGCAACCAATGGATTGATGAAAAATGCGGTGACCCGGACTGCTGTTTTTGCGGCAGCAGACCGGATACACCGGCAGAATCATTGATATATGAATGCCCGACTATAGGCAAAGACTACTATATAAAAAAGTATGAGAAGAGAAAGCGGCAGTATTTTAAAGGCATGGGGGACCGTGGGCAGGCCGGATGGGACCGCCCTCCCTCACACCCGCTGCCCGTAAAAAGGAACCTGTGAAAATTGAACCATCATTCCACATCCTGCTTTAACAGGGCCACATAGCCGTCCACGGTTCCTGCGGGCTCATATCCCTGTTCCCGGCAGTCTGCCAGAATCTGTTCCAGGTCCTTTTCATAACCCTCTCTTAAGTCCACCACCATATAGTCCGCCGGATGGCTGCTTGTGAGAAGATAGACTTCATCCCGCATGGAAAGCTGGGGGAGGAAGAAGGTGGAGGATTTTACAGAGGCATCCGTGGGAATCTGGTCCAGAAGAGTCCTGGCCTGGGCAGCTTCCTCATGATGGCGGTGATACAGGACGGCATATTTTGACTTACTGTACATCACGCCTCCCATGAGGACGAGGCCGCACAGCAGGCCCCAGGCACAGACAGTGGCCGGAAGCCGTCCGTCATACCCGTCACCTCCTTTGCGCCTGCGGCCGGGTGCATTTTTTATATCCCGGAAATTCACCAACGCCAGATAAATGAGCAGGGCTCCTGAACCGTAGGTATACTGAAAGTATATGGAGTGCTGGTATATATAATTGGACATCAGGTTGATGAGTACAAAGGGGATGAGCAGTGTCCATTTCTGCCAGTCTTTTGTCATGAGCGGAAGGAAACCCAGCGGAAGGAGCATTTCAAGGAAGAACATGATTTTATCCTTCACCGCAATCTGGGACAGCACATAGGCAGGATTGACCAGTATGGTTTTAAACATGCTGGCCAAGCCCAGACGTTTATCCGATATGAAATTGTCAAACCGGTTAATCATGGCCCCGTCCCCAAACCGGTTGATATACCAGACAGCCATGCAGAAATATGCGCATGACGCAAGAAAGACAATGGCTCCCCAACGGTACTGTTTTTTCCAAAGGAACAGGTAAAGTCCGATACAGGCCGCATAGACAGGAGCATCCTCCTTCACCATAAGGAGAAGTGCGGCAGAGGCCAGCATGGATTTAAAATGGCCTGTTTCCAAAAAGTACATGCACCAGAGAATAATGACGGCCAGGAATTTATTTTCGTGGAAATCGTAAAAACATCCGCCCATAAACGCTGGGTAAAAACAGTACATCAGACCGAAACACAGGGTTTGCAGGCGGGTGAAGCAAAATGTCCTGGCCAAAAGACACAAGGGAACCATTCCGCTTATGACAACAAGGGACTGGAGCACCAGCAGGGTCTCAGGACGGGGGACTAATTTGTAAAAGGGCAGCAGTACATAAAAGACAGGTGAGAGATGGACCGCAAAATGGGATAAAAGCCCGTCGCGCTCACATGTGGTAAGAGGAGACAGGCCTTTATCCATGTAGTAATACATCTGTGAAAAGATTCCGAAATCATAAGCAGACGCGTAATTCAGCCGGTACCGCAGCACGGTCATGACGGCGGTGAACGAGAACCAGACAGCCGCTGCCATGGTGAGGATTATCAGCAGCCTTTTGCCGGTCAGCCATTGTTCTATGGTTTTTATCATAGTATAAATGTTTCCTTTATCATCAGAGTGGCAATGTACATGAGCACGCTGGGAGTCAGGGAAAAATGAATCCGGGAGCGGCCGCAGGGAAGTACATAGGGAATGGCCATGCAGAGAAAGATTCCGAGCCAGATGCCCAAGAAGCTTTCCAGTGAAATCTGTCTCACAAAGTCCAATGTCACAAAGGGCACATGACTGGCCAAAAGAAACATGGTATTTGTCAACAGCCAGCTGGCCATGGTCAGTTTTCCAAGGCAGCAGCAGAACAGGGACAGCTGGAAATCGCGTTTCATCATTTGAATCATAGGTTCTCCTCCTTTAAACTGTATAGTAATCATCCCATTGGAAAATGTAAAGATGCCTGAGGCAACTGTAAGAAAAATTAGAAAAACCTTAATAAAATCTGCCGTTCCGGGGAGATAAGAACATGAGGAAAAGGACCCGTATCATCCAGGACAAGAGACGCAGAACCAGATGTGCACAGCTGGCAGCGGATGCCTTTGACGAAAAACTGATTTCTGTCAGGGAAGAAGATGGGAGAACAGAGATTATCATGGAGGGCGATGCGGTTACTGACATGTGCGGCAGCACCCTGTTTATTCAGGAGCCGGATACAGGGGATATCTTTTCGGAGAATTTAAAAATCAATCTCTATTCCTATAGGCCCGGGGAGGGGAAGAAACTGGCTGTTCCTGATATCTATGGCTTTAATCCTGCACAAAAAGGTGAGAGTTTCTGCTTTACCAGGCTGGGTGAAAATACGGATGGACAGGCCCTGTACCGCTGTCAGGAATATTCCTGGAATATGACAGAGGGAATCGGAGCTCAGTATATGACGGTGGCAAAGGTGGACGATGTGTTCCAGCCGGCCGAAAGCCGTATGTACAGATTTGCTCTGACAGACAATAAGCTCAGCAGTCTCCCGGAATGCGCGGCAGAGGGATATGCAATTGGGATGACTATTGTCCGGGAACCTTGTTTGTGTCGGGAGACAAAGAAGAGGAATATTTTGCATTTTGCGGCAGTTCTCAGGAGGCGCCTGATCTTGTGAGGCTGACTAAAGCAGGTTCTTCCAAGGTGCTCATGGAGAATGTGGTCTAGTGCGAACCATATGCAGGCGTCACTGGTTTTTTCCAGCATGGCGGGGAGAGGTTCATGGATGCAGTTCCAAAGGAATGGGACTGGAGCGGGCGGGCGTTCTATGAAATGGGCTTCAGGTCCACCAGGACCAATTCCGGAGGATTATAAATGCGGGGCAGCCTGTTGATACACAGCCCCCGGCTGACAATCAGAGATGTGGAACCCAGGGCATACTGTCCCCCTGCATATCGGGGAAAGAAGCCTTGGTGAGGCGCCAGAAGCCCGCCAGGGCAGCCGGGCATGCGGAACTGCCCCCCATGGGCATGACCGGCCACAATCAGGTCAAACCCGCTGTCCCTGTAATATTTGGTGAGCTCCGGCCGGTGTGACAGCAGGATGGAGTAAATGTCAGGGGAGGTGCGGGAACAGCAGCGCCAGAACTGTTCCTTCCATCGGGAGTCCAGTTTAACGGAGTGGTGGGAGTCGGTAAATGCATGAGGGTCATCCACTCCTCCTATGATCAGAGGCTGCCCTTTGATGGCTGTTCGGATTGTCCGGCCTCCAAGGACAGTGACCCCATATCCGGTGAACATTTTCTTGATGTCAGGTATCTGGTGAATCCAATGCTCATGATTTCCCGTAACATAGTAACAGGGGTACTGTCCCTTTAAACCCTCTAAAAGCAGTAAAGTCCCTTTGTGGGGGACTTTGTGATCGGCAATATCGCCTGCCATGAGAATCAGGTCGGGGCTGTGGCTGTGTACGGCCGTCAGCAGCGGCTCCTGGGCGCTGCCGTATATGGTGCTGTGCAGATCTGTTATCAGCGCTGCCCGCAGGTGTTTTGTAATCTTTTTAGAGTATTCCGTATAACGGTGTACGGTAAGACCGCAGTAAAATGGGTTTACAGCATGTGTTTTTTTCTGCATATCAGGCTCCTGTTTACTCATCATCGGACATCTCATAGGGCAGCAGCTCTGCCAGATAGTGCTTTTTCCTCAGAGCCTCCTCTATCTCGTCCAGTATCTCCTCCTGCTCGGCGCAGACATGGTGGAAGTGGTAGCCGGAAGTGACATTCATGAGCGGGGTGGATTTTCCGGTTTTTATATTGTTCATGAACAGCTGTACGTCGCGGCGGTTCTTGATGTTGAGAGGAGCTGACATTTTTCCGTATACCCGGTGATTGACCATGACATCCACCACGGTCCCGCCCAGGTCCACGATGGTGACCAGTTCATCCTCTGTCTGCTCATTGGTGTGGCAGACCTTAAAAAAACGTGACGCATGCTTGGATACATTGAGAACATACCCGCGGGCAGTGGAGAGAATGGGATACCCCATGGTGCGCAGGAGAGCAATATCCTGGACCACCACCTGGCGGCTGACACCTGTTTCCCTGCCAAGGGCCCCGCCGGATAAAGGGGCGGAAGCCAGCCTCATCATATCCAGAAGCTTCCTGCGTCTCTGCGTTCCGTTCATCGCATTTTCCATTTCTCATTCCCTCCTGCAAAACATAGTTACGATTTAATCCGTCAGCACCTTCAGGTGCTTCAAACTGATATCCAGAATCGGGGCAGAGTGGGTCAGTGCGCCGCTGGATACATAATCCACGCCCAGCTCCGTGACGGTCCGGATATTTTCTTTTGTCATGTTGCCGGAGCACTCGGTTTTGGCCCGGCCGTCAATTAAGCGTATGGCTTCAGCCATCTGTTCCGGAGTCATGTTATCCAGCATGATAATGTCGGCGCCTGCATCCACTGCGTCCTTTACCATGTCAAGGTTCTCTGTCTCTACCTCAATCTTACGGACAAAGGGAGCGTATGCCTTTGCAGCGGCAACCGCCTCCCTGACGCCTCCGGCTGCGTCAATGTGGTTATCCTTTAAGAGAACGCCGTCAGACAGGTTATAGCGGTGATTCTGTCCGCCGCCAATCCGGACAGCATATTTTTCAAAAACACGCATGCAGGGAGTGGTTTTCCGGGTGTCCAGAAGCTTTGTCCGGGTCCCTTCAAGCATCCCTGCAACCGTATGGGTATAAGTGGCAATGCCGCTTAAACGCTGCAGATAATTTAACGCGGTCCGTTCGCCGGATAAAAGGACGCGCACATCTCCTGTGACCGTGGCCAGATGCTGGCCCTTTTTTACTTGTTCTCCGTCCCTGACATCAAATACCACCTTGGTTTCAGGATCCAGAAGCGTAAATACGCGCTCAAAAATCTGTAACCCGGCAATGATGCCGTCTTCCTTGCAGATAAGCTGTACCTGACCCTTTTTATACTCAGGCATGACTGCGTTGGTGGATACGTCCTCGCTGCTGATATCCTCCTCCAGGGCAAGACGTATGTATTTGTCAGCAATAAGCTGCATGGTAATTGGATTCATAATGTATTCTCCCTTTCTGGCTGTTCTCTATTCTTTTTGCGGCTTTTCCGGCAAACACCAGGCTTTCCAACAGGCTGTTGCTGGCCAGGCGGTTCTTTCCGTGAACCCCGTTGCAGCTGGTTTCACCCACTGCGTACAGATGCTCCATGGAGGTTCTGGAATCCAGGTCCACCCACACGCCTCCCATAAAATAATGCTGGGCAGGCACCACCGGGATAGGCTCTTTTGTGATGTCATAACCCTCCTCAAGACATGTTTCATATATGTGGGGAAAATGTTCCAGTATGGTTTTTTGGGGTATGGGCGCAAATGACAGCCATACATGGCAGCTTCCCTCTTTTTTCATCTCTGCTTCAATGGACTGGGATACCGCGTCCCTGGGCAGCAGCTCATTGACAAAGCGTTCGCCTTTGCCGTTTAAGAGCACAGCCCCTTCGCCGCGGGCTGATTCCGAGATGAGAAAGGACCTGCCGGGCTTTTCCGTGTAAAGGCTGGTGGGATGAATCTGGACGTAATCCAGGTGTTCCAGCTTTACGCCATGCTTTTGGGCAACGGTCAGTGCGTCGCCTGTGAGACAGGGAAAATTAGTGGAATGCTGATAGAGCCCTCCAATGCCTCCGGTGGCCATGACCGTGTCACGGGCATGGATGAAGAGGGAGCTGTTGTCCCTTGTCCTGGCCTGGATGCCGGCACAGGCTCCGTTTGCGGTCAGAATATCTGTCATAACGGTATATTCCATGATATCCACATTGGGGAGCGCGGCTGTCCGTTCCTGGAGTACCGTGGTGATGGCCTTACCGGTGATATCCTCATGAAAACAGATTCTGGGCCTGGAATGGGCGCCTTCCTTTGTATATTTTAAACTACCATCCGGGTTCTTGTCAAACCCTACCCCAAGCTCTAACAGATGCCGGATGATACCGGGGCTGGTGCGTATCATCAAATCCACGCTTTCCTTCCGGTTTTCGTAATGACCAGCTCTCATGGTGTCCTCAAAGTACGGCTCATAGTCATCCTCTCCCCGGAGCACACAGATGCCTCCCTGAGCCAGCATGGAATCACAGGTATCCATATCCTCCTTGCATATCATCAGGACATGCAGGTCCTCCGGCAGGTTCAGGGCAGTGTATAATCCTGCCACCCCGCAGCCTGCAATCACCACATCACAGTATATATGTTTTGTCATTTCCTATGCCTCCTTTTGGAATCGGCTGCCTGGAATCGGCTGCCTGAAATCTGCATCCCGGCAGCTACCGTGCAAGCTTAAGCATCTGCTCCAGCGCCCTGCCGGCTGACGGGACATAGGCTTCGGGGACAAATGCCTGGTTTTGCCCTGTGCGCAGGACATGGATGATTTTGTCCAGGGTTATCTTTTTCATATCCCGGCAGATTGGTTCTGTATCAGGAAAATAAAACTGTTTGTCCGGATTCTGCTGTTCCAGCTCATGACGCACGCCAATTTCTGTGCAGATAATGAATTCCCGGGAGGTGCTGCCGGCAGCATATTTGAGAATCCCGGTGGTGGAACCGATATAATCAGCCAGCTCAAGCACCTGGGCATTGCATTCCGGGTGGGCCAGTACCAGGGCATTTGGATGTATTTTCTTTAAGCCGGATACCTCCTTGGGGGACATTTGGTCGTGGACAGGGCAGCAGCCTTTTACCAGCATCACATGCTTTTCAGGTACCTGGCTGGCCACGTACCGGCCCAGATTCTTATCCGGTATGAAAAGGATGTCCTGGTTTGGCAGGTTCCTTACAATCTGTACCGCATTGGCAGATGTGACGCACACATCGGACCAGGACTTGATTTCGGCTGTGGAATTGATGTAACAGACCACTGCAAGGCCGGGATATTCTTTTCTGTATTGCTCCACTTCCTCCTTGGTTACCATGTGGGCCATGGGGCAGTCTGCCTGGGCGTCGGGCATCAGGACCACCTTGTCGGGACTCAGGAGCTTTCCGCTTTCGCCCATAAAGGAGACTCCGCAGAACACAAGCGTTCTGTTTTCAAGACCGGCCGCCACCTTGCTCAAATAGAAAGAATCTCCTATGTAATCCGCCAGTTCCTGTACCTGGGGATCCACATAATAATGGGCCAGGATGACGGCATCCTGCTCTGCTTTTAACTGTTTTATTTCTTCCTGCTTAGTCATAATTTCCCCTGTTCTGCCGGTATTGCAGCGCCGGCCTTTTTAAATTGGCTTTTTGTTTACGTCCGCAACAGTATAACACATATATTTACATGTGACAAGACACATAGGGCGTTAAAATTTTAGCATAACAAAGCGGTCGGCGTAATTGTAAGGATTATTAAAGAAAAGTTCAGCACTGGAAAATGGGGATATGGTAGAATTAGGATAGGAATTATGCCGGACGTTTTCTGACGTGGCGCAGCGTTCTAAACGAGGAGGATTAATATGAAAAAAATCCATGAAATATTAACTCACAGAAAAAGAATCTGCAAAATACGAATTCACAGAATGACAGCTCCGGGACTTGCGGCATGTCTTGTGTTCATGGCTGTAAGCCTGGCGGCCTGCCAATCAGCGGACAGCGGGACCGGGGGACAGAAAGAGAACATCGCGGCTGTCCGGGAACAGGACGGCGCAGGACAGACAGACCAGGAGAATCATGCCGCAAAAGGAGAAAACGCCCAGGACACAGGGACACCCCGGGGGCAGGAAGCTGTACCGGATACACCGGATATGGAAGCCGGACAGGAGACAGCCGCGGAGCAGCAGGGGGAGGACGGTTTGATGACAGCGGACCAGTGGCAGATGGTTCCTGGATACGGCATATGCAAAAAGGGAGAACCAGTCCTGTATGTATTGGACATGGACGCAAGCCAGATGAAAACAGATGAGAAAGGAGTCAGCGCCAGGCTTCTTTCTGCGGTGTTTCAGGACAATGTAATCAGCGTCAGGGTGAAATTTAAGGATGATACCGTGACACTGATACCGGATGAGAAGGTAAAGGAGATTCTGAAACAAGAGGAGGAAAACCGAAAAAAACAGGATCAGGGAATTAGCGTACAATGGGATGACAGTTATTTCTGTATTGACAGCGAAAAGAACATTTACGGCCGCAGTGCGTTTCAGGACAGAATCCGGGCGGAGAAGAAAGAGCAGAAGGCGCAGGGCGCAAGGGCCGTTACCTTTGACCGGATTAAAGGAAAGGGTATAGACGGACTGGGCTTTACCCGGCAGAGGAACAGCACATCTTACAAAGATAATGGAAAAGGCGGCTTCTATATATCCCAAGTGTCGGAGAATACCATAGGTAAGGACAGGTTTACACTGGATGAACCGGAGGGGGTCTATGAACTCTGGCTGAACGGCTTTAAAGACCCCATAAAAATCGTCTTTAAAAAAGCGCCTGCCTATGATTCACTGGAGGATATAAAGGGAATGGTGAACCATGAAGGATTTTATGGGATGGCAGAGGGAATCGTGGAGGAGGACGGACTCAGGCTTACCACCTATACCTACTCAGAAGATGGATATAGGATTGGGTTCAGCCGCGGAAAACTGATGGCTACACTGTCAGACGGAAGGACTGCCGAACTGGTCCCTGTGCTGGGGGAACAGCTGACCACATCCCTGGACCAGCTGTCCGGCATACAGCCCAGAAGCATCCAGGAGACACTTTACAGGAGACCGGAGGGTACTGTGGTTACGGAAGCATCCCTGCATGCAGAGAAACCTGTTGTCATATCGCCGGAACAGGGAAGTGTGCTGGAAATTCCCATTCCCGGAGAGCGGCAGCCTTTGGATATGGTGGTGGAATTCAGGGACTGCAGGATATATCTGACCGGCATCAGTCCCATGGATGAGCTTTATGAATATGGTACGGATGACAACGGAGACCCTCTTACCAGGCATATGGTCTACATCAATGCCAGGGCAGAGATGAGGGATGCGGATAAGAATTTGTACTACGTAAATGCAGTACAGCCGGAGGAAGGCCAGGAGGGCAGCTCCGGTGATCCCATAAAAACCGTATACGCACTGGCGGATATGGCGGGGGCAGATAAATATAACGCAGGTGAGCTGGCCGGGTTCAAGGCATTATATGAGGAGGGGGAATCTGTAATCCGTCTGCAGCTTCAAAGGCCCACCTACGGATGGAACCAGGAGTTTGTACTGCCGGTACAGATGTGACCGGATAAAAAGGAGGAGACTGTTTGCAGAATCTTCTTCCTTTTTTCTTAATTATCCGGTTGTGCTATTGATTTTGCCTGCTTCATGTGCAACAATTTATAGATGGATTCAGCGGCAGTATGTCTGGGCCGTTATCATGATGGATATTTAAGAGAGGAACATAAAATGAGAAGCAGAAGGAGACGGAGAAGATCAAGGGCGGTTATTATCATTCCCCTGGTTTTGGTGTGTCTTATGGCCGCTGCTGCGGGCATGGCATTTTTATGGTTTGCAAAGGGACAGGCGGGTGTAAGGCAGGCTGCGCCGGATGAACGGTTCATGGAGTATACAGGATATCTGACCGAGGGGAATTACGAAGCCATGTACCGGATGCTGGATTCCGGGAGCCGAATGGACATCAGCCAGGAGGATTTTATCACCAGGAATAAGAAGATATATGAGGGCATCGGCGCCTCCTCCATCCGGGTGGATATTACCGGAGTGGAGGAAAAGGAGGACCAGGGTATTCAGACGGTCAGCTATGAGACCAGCATGGAGAGCCTGGCAGGCACCATCCATTTTTTCAACCAGGCGGATTTTAAGCTGGAGGCATCCTCAGGGGCTGCCGGGACAGACAGCCATGACAGTGAAAAGGCAGGAAAGAAAAGGAAGGAAGCAAAAGACGAAGAATACAGATTGATCTGGAACGACCGCGTCATATTTCCCAACCTGAGCTGGAACGATAAGGTAAGGGTCACCACGGATAAGGCCGTAAGGGGAAGCGTCCTGGACCGAAACGGTATATTGCTGGCCGGAAAGGGAAGCGCGTCCATGGTGGGACTTGTGCCGGGAAAGATGAGCCGTGAGGCAGACAATTATTCAGAGGACGAAATAAACATGCTTTCAGAGCTTTTAGGTGTTTCCGCTGACAGTATCCGCAAAAAGCTGTCGGCTAACTGGGTGAAGGATGATTCCCTTGTTCCCATTAAAACATTAAAGAAGGTGGATGAGCTCAATCTCCAATCCGCTCTCCCTGAGGATGAGAATGTACAGAACAGGGCGCTTCAGGACGAACTTCTGACCATTCCGGGCGTCATGATCACAGATACGCCTGTCAGATATTATCCCCTGGGCGAAAAGGCTGCCCATCTGGTGGGTTATGTACAGAATGTAACGGCAGAGGATCTTGAGGAGCACAAGGGAGAAGGATACCTGTCGGACAGCGTCATCGGCAGGAGCGGCATGGAAGGTCTGTTTGAGAAGGAGCTAAAGGGACAGAATGGCCGCATTATATCCATTGTTACATCCCAGGGAGAAGAAAAGCAGGTTTTGGCAGCCATTCCCAGAATTGACGGTCAGGATATCACCCTCACCATAGACAGCAGCCTGCAGGAGTTGGTGTATGATGCATTCCGGGACAGTAAAAGCTGCACCGTGGCCATGAATCCCTACACAGGAGAGGTTCTTGCTCTGGTGAACACGCCCAGCTATGATAACAATGACTTTATCCTGGGCATGTCGGAGGAAACCTGGACCGAACTGAATGAGGATGAGAGAAAGCCTATGTTAAACCGTTTCAGGCAGCGCTTTGCCCCAGGCTCCTCCTTTAAGCCCATCACAGGCGTTATCGGCCTTACAGCAGGCGTCCTTACGCCGGATGAGAATTTTGGGGAGGACGCAGCAGGACTAAGCTGGCAGAAGGATGCCGGCTGGGGCGGCTATCACGTTACCACCCTTCACGGTTACAGTCCGGTCAACCTTAAAAATGCCTATATCTACTCGGATAACATATATTTTGCTAAAGCAGCCCTGAAAATCGGATATGATGATTTCATGGCAGGACTGGACCGGCTGGGCTTTAACCAGAAGCTTCCCTTTGAAATCTCGGTGGCTGAATCCCAGTACTCCAATGCTGACCGGATTGAAACGGAAATCCAGCTGGCGGACAGCGGATACGGTCAGGGCCAGGTGCTGGTGAATCCCATCCATCTGGCATCCCTTTATACCATGTTCCCCAACCAGGGAAAGGTTCTGAAACCCTATCTTATATATAAGGATACACCGGTGCCGGAGATCTGGATTGAGGACGCCTGTACACAGGAAACAGCAGAGACCGTGGAGGACGCAATGAAGGCTGTAATCAGTTCGGAACACGGCACAGGACATGCAGCCATGCGTTCAGACATTACTCTGGCAGGAAAGACAGGAACGGCTGAGATAAAAGCATCCAAGGAAGATACAAGCGGCACGGAACTGGGATGGTTTGCCGTTTACACGGCGGATAAGGACATACAGAAGCCGGTTCTTATGGTCAGCATGGTGGAAGATGTGAAGAATGCCGGAGGAAGCGGCCTGGTGGTCAGAAAATCTAGGGATGTGCTGGGAGCCTATATACCGTCAGGCCAGTAGGACAATCCGAAGATACAGACATATACTATTATGGAGGAGGGAATCAGCATAAACTGTATATGGGGGATTGGAGGGGAAATCAATGCCTATGGATTCATTTTCATCAGAAGGGATTTTGCGGAGGCTTATCAGGCTTCCCTATCTCCCGCTGTATGTGGGAGTATTGAACGCGGCGGTAGAGCTGGACGTTTTTTCGGACCTTACCCAGCGTAAGAGCGTCAGGGAGCTTTCAGAGGAGAGAGGGTGGAATGAAGATAACACGCGGTATTTCCTGGACGCCCTTTACTGTCTTGGATTTATTTGGAAAAGGGATGGAATGTACTGCAACTGCAGGGAAACGGACCGTTATCTTGTAAAAGGCAGACCGGAATACATCGGAGGACATCTGGCTTTTCACTGCGCAGAGGATTGTATGGGATGCAGGGATATTAAGAGGCTGGTTGAAGAGGGGCCCGGCGGAGACAGCCAACCGGAGGGGCAGCTGGCCTTTGAGCAGTACGTACAGAACATGCGGGATTCCCAACTGGGCTTCCGCCAGACCGAGATACAGAAAATGGTAAAGGAACTTCCGGAATATCCGGAAATCCGGAAGATTTTGGATTTAGGCTGTGCAACGGGACTGCTGGGCCTTGGCGTGATTGGAGAACGGGAGGATGTGTACGGTATCCTCTATGACCGGCCAGCTATGGAACCGGCAATCCGGGAGTCCATCCGTCTGTCAGGCCTGGAAGAGAGAGCGGTACCTATGACAGGAGATTATCTGACGGATGATATAGGAAGTGGCTATGACCTGGTTTTGGCCATTGCCACCTTAAGCTTTGTTGAACAGGAGATGGCCGGCCTGATGAAGAAACTTTACAAGGCCATGAATCCGGGCGGCGTGCTGCTTTGCTATTCAGAGGGAATCGAGCGGGATGGCTCCGGACCATGGGACATGATGCTGGGCTGGCTTCCGTATAATATGCAGGGATATAACCTTGGAGTGAAGAAGAATGAAATAACAGAGGCTGCCATGGCAGCCGGCTTCAGGAGTGCTGAGAAACGGACCGGGATCTATTCCACAGGCAACGTGGATGTGGATATATTCAGAAAATAACATTATAAGAGCCAGATATGAAAATAAGCTGGATACGAAAAAACAGAGAGGCTGCCGGACTTTGCGGGTACAGCCTCTCTGCCTTTGTGTGAGCTCTCAGCCCAGCCAGCGAAACATGATGGTCTCCAGCTGTCGGATATCAATGGGCTTTGCCATATGCTGGTTCATACCGGCTTCCAGAGCTAGCTTAATGTCTTCGGTAAACGCATTTGCAGTCATAGCCACGATGGGGATGGAGGCTGCGTCCGAACGTTCCATGGCACGAATCCTCCGGGTGGCCTGGTAACCGTCCATGTGGGGCATCTGTATATCCATGAAGATAAGGTCATAGTATCCTGTAAAGGAGGCCGCGAACATTTCAACTGCCTCCCGGCCATCCATGGCTGTCTCTACATGGGCCCCGGTGTTCTGCAGGAAAGCCATGGCTATTTCCTGGTTCAGGGGATTGTCTTCCGCCAGCAGAATCCGCTTGCGGGAAAAATCAGCGTTGGGAAGCCCGGGAAGGGAGGCTGCAGCGGTTTCTTCCTCCTCATGGAGGGCAAAGCGTCGCAGCATGCATATGAGCTTGGAGGGAAACAGGGGCTTGGAAATGAATCCGTTGGCTCCGGCTTCTTTTGCGGCGGCCTCGTATTCAGCAGTGTCATAGGCTGAGATAACGATAATGGGAACGTGACAGCCTGCCTGGGCACGGATTTGTCTGGTCACCTCGATGCCGTCCATGTCAGGCATACGCAAATCCACGATGACAGCAAAAAATCCTTTTAGGTCACGGTGGGCGGAAACCACTCTGGAGACAGCCTCCTTGCCGGATGTCACAAAGGAGCTGTTCATGCCAATCTGGTTCAGACACCGGCATGTCTCCTCGCATACGATTCTGTCATCATCCGCCACAAGGACCGGGAGCTCGGTAAGGACCGAGGAATCTGGCAGAATCTGGTTTCTCAGTCTCAGGTTAAAGGTAACTGTAAAACGGGAACCACGGCCGGGCGTACTCTCTACCCAAATGTCGCCGTCCATCATCCTGGCTATGTTGCGGGTGATAGCCATACCCAGGCCGGTTCCCTGAACACTCCGGATTCGTTCATCCTCAGCTCTTTCAAAAGGCTCAAAGACGCGATCTATGAATTCAGGCGATATTCCCACCCCGTTATCCTCACATACCAGCCGGTAGGTGCCGTAACCCTGCTGCGGACTGCGTGTTTCTGACAGCTCCAGCGTAATGGTCCCGCCGTGGGGCGTGTATTTGATGGCATTGGACAGAAGATTATTGATGATTTGCTGAAGCCGCTGCATATCACCGCACACAGCCTCGTGTTCCAGTGTTTCAATATGGATATTGAGAGTGTGGCCTCTGCGCTTTAAGTCTGGCTGTATCATGGAGATAACATCCTTAAAGAGGGAATCCAGAAGAAAGTCCTCCTCAGACAGGACGATACGCCCGCTTTCTATCTTTGACATGTCCAGAACCTCATTAATCAGTGAGAGAAGAAGCTTGGAGGAACTGGTGATTTTTCCTAGACAATCTATCACCCGGTCCGGATCATCGGCGCAGGAGGCAGCGATGGCTGTCAGCCCGATGATGGCGTTCATGGGGGTGCGGATATCATGGCTCATTCTGGACAGAAAGGTGCTTTTGGCCTGGTTGGCCACCTGGGCAGCGTTGAGGGCATCCTGCAAAAGCTCCTTCTGTCGTTTTTCCTCCCTGATTTCCGTGATGTCGGAGCGGGTCAGAAGGATGATCTTCCGCTGACGGTTGTAGTAACTGTAGCGCAGCTTTTTATCCCTGAGGATACCATTCTGGATGGTTCGGGAGTAGAGGATGTATTCTTTGTTTTGTTCCAGCTCCTTTATTACATTGTCAAGGCTCATAAGACGGGTAGTTTCTTCCCATTCATCCACAGGAAGATAGGCCCGGTTATATTCCATGAGCTCGTTTTCGTAATTGTCTCCCACCTCCGGGGGAAGCAGGTTTTCTGAACTGTGGGAAGACAGGTACCGGATATGGTGGTTTGTATTTGCATCTATGTAAGTCACATAATCATAGTCATCCTGGGCCGCCATCTCCACCAGATGGGACCTCATTTCTGACTCAATCCGGCGGGCGAATAAAAGAAGCCTGTCACTGCTGCATCCGGAATGGGGACAGGTACTTAAATAAATTTCATGCCACTCGAACCCATAGGGCGCTCCGATAAAGCGGATTTCTATGCGTTTGTGCTTCCGGCCGCTTGCAAAAAAGCTGCGCAGGGATTCTGTACAGAAGAATTCATTCCATATGGCCTGGTCCGGACCATATACATTATGCTCTGACAGCTCCCTCAGCGTTTGCTCCAAATCAAGGGTCTGCCCTGTGGTGGAGGGGAGGGTACGGTCCCTCCAGACATATACTTCCTCCTCCTTCAGACGGAGTTCCCAGATGGTATCAATGATACCATCTGTTGCATCAATATAATCATTTAGTGACAGACCGGTCGATTTCATTTTTATATTCCTTTCCCGTTTCATGCTTACAGCATACTGTGCATTTATGATAATAACAGAAATATCCGGAAAACACAATGAAAGTAACAGCATCGTCAGGGATTACTTGGCAAGGGTTTTCAGATATGGTACAATAGACAAAGCTGTGTATCATTTGAAAAGAGGGAAATTAATGTTCACACAAAGAAAAATTTTAGTTGTGGAAGACAATGAGATAAACCGTATGATGCTGAGCGCCATTCTTTCGTCGGAATATGAGGTGCTGGAAGCGGAGAACGGACAGGCTGCCCTGGCGGTTCTGAGAAAATACAGGGATGGAATCGCGTTGATTCTTCTGGATATCATTATGCCTGTGATGGATGGGTATACCTTCCTTGCCCGTATGCAGGAGGATCCGGCGCTGGCATCCATACCGGTCATCGTAACCACGCAGAGTGATGATGAATCCGATGAAGTGACTGCTCTTTCCCACGGGGCCACAGACTTTGTGGCAAAGCCTTATAAACCCCAGGTTATTTTGCACCGTGTTGCCAATATCATCAAGCTCAGGGAAACAGCCGCCATGATAAATCTGATCCAGTATGACCGGCTGACCGGACTCTACTCAAAAGAATTTTTTTACCAGCGTGTAAAGGAAACCCTGGCCGCTCATCCTGAGCAGGAGTATGACATTATATATTCCAACATAGAGAATTTTAAACTTGTCAACGACATATTCGGAGTGCCTTCCGGGGACAGGCTTCTGGTCAATGTGGCCGCCATGTTTTCAAAGCAGGTTGGCAGATGGGGTATCTGCGGCCGGATTAATGCGGATCAGTTTGCCTGTCTTTCGGAGCGCCGCCTTGACTACTCAGAGCAGCTGTTTGCGGAGGCGGGCAATCAGATTAATGCCATGTCCAATGTGAAAAATATGGTGATGAAATGGGGAGTTTACCATATTGATGACCGCTCCATATCTGTGGAACAGATGTGCGACCGCGCACTGCTGGCGGTCCGCAGCATTAAGGGGCAGTACAGAAGGCATTTTGCAGCCTATGATGATGCCCTGCGCAGTAAGCTGCTTAGGGAACAGGCCATCACGGACAGTATGGAAGATGCCCTGGCTCAGGGGCAGTTCATTGTGTACCTGCAGCCAAAGTACAGGCTGAAGGATAGGGAATTGTCAGGAGCAGAGGCTCTGGTAAGGTGGATTCATCCGGAATGGGGGTTCCAGTCGCCCGGGGAATTCATTCCTCTGTTCGAGAGAAATGGATTCATCACACAGCTGGACCAGTATGTGTGGGACCGCACCTGCGCTTTTTTGCGTGACTGGGACAGTAAGGGGTATCCGCAGATACCTGTGTCCGTGAATGTGTCCAGGGCTGATATCTACAATGCGGACCTTGCCAACATCCTTCTGAGGACTGTACATAAATATAATCTGCCGCCGTCGCGCCTTCATCTGGAAATTACAGAGAGTGCTTATACTGAAAACCCGGGACAAATCATTGATACGGTAACCCACCTCAGGGAGCTGGGATTCATCATTGAGATGGATGATTTTGGAAGCGGTTACTCCTCCTTAAACATGCTGAACCAGATGCCTCTCGATATACTGAAGCTGGATATGAAGTTTATCCAGAGCGAGACAGCCAAGCCAGTGAATCAGGGAATCCTGCGTTTCATCATGAGCCTTGCGCGGTGGATGAACCTGAGCGTGGTGGCGGAAGGCGTGGAGACAGATGAACAGCTGGAACGGCTCAGAGAAATCGGATGTGATTACGTACAGGGCTATTTTTTTGGGAAGCCTATGCCTGAGGATGTCTTTGAGGAGCTGATGAAAAAGACGGACCGGGAAAAGACCGGGGGGAGGGAACCGGCAAATTATAATAACATAAAGGAGAAACAAACAAATGAAACCGAATGAAGCTGCAGAAAAACAGGAAATCATGTACCGTCTTAAAAATGCAGGGGAGCTATATGTTCTGCTTTCCATGTGTACAGGAGAACCCTATGTGGTCTGCGACCAGGAAACATATGATGATGAGATCATAGTTTTCTTTGACTCCCAGGCAGCTGTAGAGGAGGCAAAAGAACAGACAGAAGCGGGAACGCCTGTCAGGCCCATGAAGCTGGAGAATAAGCAGTTTTTAATCTTTTACACCAGCCTTTACACCCTTGGGGTTAATGCTCTGCTGGTGAAAGACGGTGGGAGGAACAGCCTGATTCAGCTGCAGGACTTTGTGAAGCGCAATAAGCAGCAGGGACAGGAGACAGGGGAGAAGGTGTGGGTGGAGAATCCGTCCCTTCATCTGACGATGCTGTATTATATGCAGGAACTTAGAAAAAAACCGGGACAGGAGAATCTTCCGGAAATAAAAGAGTGGCAGGATGAGATTTCCAATGGTTTCAGCAAGGGCAGTTTTATTGTTCCTGTGGAGAAGGAGGGAAAGGGGCTGGCTGCTGTCAAAGTCAACGAACAGTTATTCCAGGCTATCTTTACAGATATATTGGAATTTCAGAAATTTAACAGGGAGGGAAAACTGCGTCCCCTTGTGGTAACAGCTGATAAAATACCTCAAATCATGACAGAAGAGGCAAAGGGCGTGATTCTCAATCCCATGGGGGTCAGAATGCCGCTGCAAATTAAGAGGGCGCCCAGTCAGCCAAAAAAAGATGCTTAAGGCATGAGAAAAAAACTCTATATAAACCGTGAAGCGAAAATAAAAAAGGTAAATACAGAAAGGCTGCGATGAGATTTAATTCATCGCAGCCTCGTTACGTTCTGAGTTCAAGGGACAGTTGGTCGAAATCACTGGGATTATCTTTTGGTTTATCAAGAGAAGTTACTTTTTTTAATATTTCGTTTTGTGTTTTGTTATATTCTTCCTTGGCCCGTTTGAGGATAGCCGCTTGACCTTCCCGGTATGTGTTCTGGAACCAATAAATGAGCAGCGATTCATCTGAAGTCAGCAGCTTGGTGACAGATGCCCCTGCCTCGTCCGGGCGCAGCGCTGCGGCAAGAGGCGTTTCCAACGGAATGTCGAAAATGGAATGGACGGAAGTGCCAAGTGCCTTTGCGATGGATTCCATGTGAACCATTTTATCCTTTTGATTTTCTCCGTTTATGATTCTCTTTAAAGTGCTGGCAGGTATGTGTGTCTCCTTTGATAAGGTTGCCTGGGTCATGCCCTTTAAATTCATAAGTGCAATCAGTTTCTCGTTTCTCACAGTACGTCCCCGTTTCCTGGTAATCCCATATGATATATGTCTCTAACCCCGTAGTATTGCCATAAAATACCTCTTATGGATAATTCTACCATATAAATGAAGATTCTTCAAGAAACGACATTGATTTAAGGATATTTTTTCTCATGATATTTTTTCTCGCAAATTTTTCGGTCTGTTTTACCTTGCGAAGTTTTTTCTCATAATGTTCAGTGCGGTTATGATGTACGATTTATTCTTACATAGAGGGAGCTGTTCCTGTATGAATTTTTGTTACATATTCTTTCAATTTCTTTAAATCCATGGACAGCGCCGCTTAATTTGTTTACAATAGACGGGCTGGTCAAAGGCTGGCTGCATTTAAAATACACAGGAGACCAGAATTTATGTCTAAAGATACCAAAAAAAATATAAAAGGGACTGACAACAGAAAAAATACAAACAGTAAAATTCCTAAAAACTTAAAAACACAGGACAGGCAAAATGCAATGAAGCGAATCAGTAAGACCAGGCAGGCAAAGATGCGGGAGGAGGAAGTAAAGTCCACTCTGAAGTTTGGTGTGAAACTGGTTTTGGTTCTGGCAGTTGTGATTGGATGTGCACAACTGTTTTTTTATGGAAAGAATGTGATGGCGGACAGGAGCAATGGTCCCGCTGCCTGGATAGCGGCAGAAAGCAGTCAAACAAAGGACAATTCGTCCGATTCATCCGGTTTATCAAAAACAGGAGAACCGGAGAAAGAAGAACAGGAAGAGACAGCAGGTCCTGAAACAAAAGAAGGCATAACAGGAGGTCTGGCTTCCAAAGAAATACAAACAGGAGAACCGCCGTCCGGAATCGTCCTGGAGCCGTTTCTGCCTGATTCTGAAAAGGGTCAGCAGCAGACACCGGAGACCATTGCACCCTTCGCGGTCTCCAGCGATGGACCGGGTAACGTGGTGCAGGCAGCACCGCCTTTAGGAGAAGCGTCTTTAGGCCCGGCAGGCGGCGGAAATGAGCTGTTCCCTGTTTCCGGGCCTGCGGACGCCTCCAAGCCCATGATTGCATTTACCTTTGATGACGGTCCTTATTACAGTGTGGACAGCAGAATTCTGGACACGCTTCAGGCTTACGGGGGCAGGGCTACCTTTTTTATAGTAGGAAGCCGCGTTAATGACTACAAGGACACTCTTAAGAGAATCCGGGATTCCGGGTCCGAGATAGGAAACCATACATTTAACCACAAGAATCTGGAAAAAATTTCTCCCGAAGAAGTGACCTCCCAGATTGAGATGACCAACGATGCGGTGGAGGCTGTAACAGGTTTCCGGCCAAAACTGGTACGTGTGCCTTACGGCGCCTTTAAGGGCCAGGTGCCGGGCCTGGTATCTTACCCCATGATTCAGTGGAACATAGATACACAGGACTGGTCCAGTAAGGATAAGGATGCCATTGCAGCCTCTGTGCTCTCCCAGGCAAGGGATGGGAGCATCATACTGATGCACGACCTTTATTCCGCCACGGCTGAGGCATTTGAGACGGTCATCCCCCTTTTGGCTGCCCAGGGCTACCAGTTTGTTACGGTCAGTGAGATGTATGCGGCCAAAGGAGTGCCGCTGGAGGCTGGTCAGGTCTATTTTAATATTCCTAAGGGTTGATGATTAGAATACCTTATTAACTTCCACAGGAATCAGCGCGCAGATGAGGATTGTAAATCTTTTCTGCCGGCAGTTAAGTTCCGTGGAAAGTTTTTCTTGACACGAACACCGTGTCGTGCTTTATACTTAATTTAGGAGAAAAGTATAAACACTATGGAACAAATGCAGACTGTCAGCATGGTATCAAAAAATTAATCCCGGAGACAGCTCGGTTTTCAGGGGAAGCTGAGTATGGAGTGGGGCCGGAAGCCACCGGTATGATTGAGAAATTTGTTTACGAAACGGAATTGCTGAAACTAAAACCCGATGCCAGAGGGATGGGATTTGATTGTTCCAGAGCAGATTTAAGAGTGGAAGCCGGAGCAGCTCCCACCGCATATGAAGCATGGGTATCAATCCCTGAGGATATGGAAGTTAAGCCGCCTCTGGTTAAAAAAACGTTTGGCGGCGGGATGTATGCTGCCCATGTATTGAGGGACTGGAGTTTTCAGGATTGGCGTTTGCTTCAGGAGTGGGCCAGAGAAAGCGAAAGATACGAAGAGGCCGGCGGTCCATGCTTTGAGGAAATATTAAATTATTACAACCTTATGAATAATGGGGCGAAAATGGAAGATACACAGATTGATCTGCTGCTGCCTGTTAAGGAAATGATAAAGTAGAGGACGCAGGAAAAAGTACAGGCATTCTTTGCTTTTAGTCCAGAGAACAGTTTATAGCAGCAGGAGGATTTACATATGGAACATTTCAAATTTGACTTATATGCCTGACGCATGTGATGCGTATTTTATTTATGGCGTAATCTTAGGGTGAGACACCGCCATATTTCCATTCCTGCCACACAACGGATGGGATTGATTACGGAGGATGCAGCAGAAAAAGCGGCTGCCTTGAACAGCAGGCAGGGCTGGATGGGGATATTCGTCTGACTAATTTGTATTTAAGAAAGGGAAAGGATAATGGCAAAGACTTCATTTAATGAATTTCTATTGGCAGTTGCGCCGGAGCATCGTGTATTTGTGGAGAAGCTGAATGACAAACTTTTGAAACAGGGGTGTGAACTTGTAATCAAGGAAGTCAAAAGCGGATACACTGCCACATACCAGCTGGAGAAGAAAACCGTAATGAATTGGGTGTTTCGCAAGACCGGTATCTGGGCACGCATTTACGGAGATAATGCCGGCAGGTATGAGGAGGTCATTGCCGCTCTGCCTGCCCACATGCAAAAGAAAATGGCGGCTTCCCGTGATTGCAAGAGACTTATTGACCCTGATGCATGCAGTGATACATGCGTGAAAGGTTTCGTCTATTCTCTGAATGGAGAGACACAAAAAAAATGCCGTAATGACGGAATGCTCTTCCTTCTGACAGAGGAAACAGCAGAGTATATTGCCGGGCTGATCTGTGCTGAGGCTGCTGCGCGTAAGCCGGCTTTGCAGCAGCTGAATCGTTAAGAACGGCATATAGATTAATTTACTAATTGTCAAGTATATCCCTCCTGCTATTGGCTTATCCTAAAAGCGGTTATCATAATATCAGTTATCATAATATCATGAGTTTTCTGCAATGTATTAGAAAATTTTACAATATGATATTTTTTCGCCTGTATATATGGTAAAACGAAAGAACAATCAAAGCTTCGGCTTTACAAGCATTACAAGCCCGCATATATTGCGGGCATTGGCGTATTAACAAGGGTGGAGGGGAATTAACGAGAGCATCGCAGGTTGAACACACTGTCACAGATGGAGCACGTTTTCTGTTTATAGGCAACAGCCATACATTTACCAATGATTTGCCGGGTACATTTTGCGAACTTGCTTGGACAAGAGAAGGCTGGTGAATTGCAGACAGTGGCCTGGAGTTATATGCAGACACAGCGAAGGCTGAAGAAACAGAACGGGCTGACGGCAGTTAGACAGAGTTTTATCATTATATTTCAGGAATGCGGGACTGATTAAAAAGATATGATTAAAGGGATAACCAATTCTAACTAAAGGTATAGAGGAGCAGTTGATATGATAACGATACGAAATGAAGAAGAACGTGATTACAAGGTCGTTGAAGAAATTACGAGAAAGGCATTTTATAATCTATATATACCGGGATGTGCGGAACATTATCTGGTTCACATCATGCGCGGACATGAGGATTTTATACCAGAGCTGGATTTTGTGATTGAACTGGACGGACAGGTGATTGGGAATATTATGTATACAAAAGCCCGGCTGGTTGATGAAGCCGGAACAGAAAAAGAAATCCTAACCTTTGGTCCGGTCAGTATTGCTCCTGAGTATCAGAGAAGAGGGTACGGAAGGATGCTGATTGAGCATTCCTTTGAACAGGCTGTTCTGCTTGGCTATGATGTGGTTGTCATACTGGGAAGTCCGATGAACTATGTGGGCTGCGGTTTTAAAAGCAGCAGGAAATTGAATATCTGTATGGAAAATGGGAAGTATCCGGCTGCGATGATGGTGAAGGAACTGGTCCCCAATCAATTGGACGGCAGAAAATGGTTCTATTACGACAGCCCTGTTATGGCAATCTCTGAGGAAGAAGCACAGGAATATGATAATACCTTAGAGAAAATGGAAAAGAAATATCAGCCGAGCCAGGAAGAGTTTTATATTATGAGCCATGCTTTTATTGAGTAAGAAACTAGGTCCGGGCTATCAGTCACGAAGTAGTGAACCAAAGGTTATGCCGTGAAAATGCATATGGTAAAACGAACCGTGGAAGAGTGACAGCCTGAAGCTTTCGTATGAAAATATGGATTGCTTTATAAGGGAAGTAAGGGAAGCAGGGTAAAATAACAAAACAGGAAGACTCATATCGCATGAGTGCTTATAATGAAATTAATCATATGAAATGAAACTACTGCCGAATGGTGTTGCTTAATACTGTGAAATGCCTTATAATTAGGCATTGTGGCATAATGTTTTAACCCGTGTTATATAGTTGGGGTAAAAAATGTCGTAATTAAAATAAAGGGGCCTGATTTTCTTTGAAAAAGGGGTGAAAAAGGAGCAGAAAAGAGCAAAATAAGGACCTGAACTCCGGCTCTTTTCGATTTGGACCGGCCCTTGCTACAAGCCAAAAATACTGTGTAAACAGCACAATAAATAAGGAAAAACCATGAGAAAACTAGCTTTAAATGATGAGATATTACTAAGCATTCAACAACCCGCCCGCTATATCGGAGGCGAGGTAAATATGGTGATTAAGGACCCTGAAAAAGTGGATGTCCGCTTTGCCATGTGTTTCCCGGACGTGTATGAAATCGGTATGTCCCACCTGGGCATTCAGATTCTGTATTCCATGTTCAACAGCAGGGAGGACATCTGCTGTGAGCGCGTTTACTCCCCGTGGACAGACTTAGACCCCATACTCAGGGAGAAGAAGATACCGCTATTTACCCTGGAAACCCAGGAGCCGGTAAAGAATTTTGATTTTCTGGGAATCACTCTCCAGTACGAGATGTGCTACACCAACGTGCTTCAGATTCTGGACCTTTCACAGATTCCGCTCCATACATGCGACAGAACGGAAAATGACCCCATTGTTATCGGAGGCGGGCCCTGCGCATACAATCCGGAACCGCTGGCTGACTTTTTTGACCTGTTTTATATCGGAGAGGGCGAAACCGTATATTTTGAGCTTATGGACCGCTACAAGGAGAATAAGAAGGCCGGCGGCACCAGAAAGCAGTTTCTGGAAATGGCGGCGGAGATACCGGGCATCTATGTGCCTGCTTTTTATGATGTGACCTATAAGGAAGACGGTACCATTGAATGTTTTCTGCCGAATAATGAACATGCCATGCCGGTGGTTACCAAACAAGTGGTAACGGACATGGACAGTGTGGGATATATTGAAAAGCCGTTGGTGCCATTTATCAAAGTGACCCAGGACAGGGTAGTGCTGGAAATTCAGCGGGGCTGTATCCGCGGGTGCCGGTTCTGCCAGGCCGGGGATGTGTACAGGCCTCTCAGAGAGCACAGCCTGGAATATCTGAAGCACTATGCCAGCGACATGTTAAAGAGCACGGGCCATGAGGAGATATCCCTAAGTTCCTTAAGCTCCAGCGATTACAGCCAGTTAGAGGGCCTGGTCAATTTCCTTATTGACGAATTCAAGGGCAAAGGCGTGAATATATCCCTGCCTTCCCTGCGCATCGACGCATTTTCTCTGGACGTCATGAGCAAGGTGCAGGATGTGAAAAAGAGCAGCCTTACCTTTGCGCCGGAGGCGGGTTCCCAGAGACTTCGTGACGTCATCAATAAGGGGCTGACCGAAGAAGTGATACTGAAGGGAGCAACAGATGCCTTTGAATCAGGCTGGAACCGGGTAAAGCTGTATTTTATGCTGGGTCTGCCCACGGAGACAGTGGAGGATATGGAGGGAATTGCGCTGCTTTCTGAAAAGATTGCGGAAGCCTACTATGATATCCCCAAGGACCGGAGAAACGGAAAGGTACAGATTGTAGCCAGTTCCTCCTTCTTTGTGCCAAAGCCCTTTACACCGTTCCAGTGGGCCAGGATGTGTACAAAGGAAGAATTTATTGAGAGAGCCAATATCGTCCGGGGCAAGTTCCGCGAGATGAAAAACTTCAAGAGCCTTAAATATAACTGGCATGAGGCGGAGCTTACCGTGCTGGAGGGCGTGCTGGCCAGAGGCGACCGCAGGGTCGGGGCCGTGATAGAAGAAGCCTACCGCACAGGGGCCATCTATGACTCCTGGTCTGAATATTTTAAGAATGATGTATGGATGAAGGCCTTTGAGACCTGCGGCGTGGATATCGGATTTTATACCACCAGGGAGAGAAGCCTGGATGAGGTATTCCCGTGGGATTTCATTGATGCTGGCGTATCAAAGGAATTCCTGATCCGTGAGTGGAACCATGCCGTGAAGGAAGAAGTGACGCCTAACTGCCGTCAGAGATGTTCAGGCTGCGGAGCCAGGGATTTTGGCTGCGGCGTCTGTTATGAAACCGTAAAGGAATAGGATAAATGAAAATTCGGATTAAATTCAGAAAATATGGAACAATGAAATTCATCGGTCACCTGGACGTGATGCGTTATTTCCAGAAGGCCATACGCAGGGCGGATGTGGATGTATGTTACAGCGGAGGATTCTCCCCTCATCAGATCATGTCATTTGCGGCCCCTCTGGGAGTGGGAAATACCAGCAACGGGGAATACGTGGACATAGAGGTGTCCTCCACCAAAGATTCGGAAACCATGAAGAAATGTCTGAACGGGGTGATGTCGGAAGGCTTTGAGGTCGTAAGCTACAGAGGTCTGCCGGATGACGCGGCCAATGCCATGTCCATAGTCGGGGCCGGGGATTATACCCTGGCCTTCAGACCGGGATACGAGCCAGAGGACATGGATAAGGAAACGTGGTTTCAGGGGCTTATTGCCTTTTTTGAGCGTCCCAGCGTCATGGTGACAAAGAAAACCAAGCGCGGTGAAAAGGAGATGGATCTAAAGCCCCTGGTTTATGAGCTCAGAATCTGTCCTGAGGGGGATGGCGAAATGGAAGGCCCCCGTCTGTTTATGAAAATATCCGCAGGCAGCGCTGCCAATGTGAAACCGGAACAGGTGCTGGATGCGTATTACGGGTTCCTGGGAAAGGAGCGGCCGCCCTTTGCCTTTATGGTACAGAGGGAAGAAGTATATGCGGACAGGGCCTCTGATGCTGAGAAGGAAGCCGGTATTCACTCCTTTATCTCTCTGGAACAGCTGGGTGAGGAAATCAGATAATGGACAAATTAGTAGTGACCCGGCGGGGGGATAAGGTCTGTACGGCCGTGGTATCAGACGGAAAGGTAAGCCAGCTGATGCTGGAGCCGGATACCGCCGACTCCCTGCTGGGCAATATTTATATCGGCAAGGTGCAGAAGGTGGTAAGCAATATCAATGCCGCCTTTATTGACATAGGACCGGGATGTACCGGATATTACAGCCTGCAGGAACGGTGGAAGCCGGAACGTCTTAAGACCGGCGACGAGCTGGTGGTGCAGGTCAGCAAAGATGCTGTGAAATCAAAGGCCCCGGTGGTCACGGAACGTCTGTCCTTTACGGGGCGGTACTGTGTGCTGACTGTGGGAAAGACCGGAATCGGTTTTTCCGCGAAAATACGTGATGCCTCCTACAAAGCCAGGCTTCGTGAACTTCTGGAATGTGACCTGGCAGGAACTAAGGACCTGGGCGTTATTGTCCGGACCAACGCAGTTACGGTGGAGGAATGTGCTGTGCGGGAGGAACTGGCTGAGCTGATGCGGACATGGCAAAGGCTTTCGGCGGAAGCTGGGTGCAGAGTCTGCTACAGCTGCCTTTACAGGGCGCTGCCGGGCTATATAGCGGCTATACGGGATTCCTTCGGCGGGACCCTGGAAGAAATTATTACAGATATTCCTGAGTACCACAGGGAGCTGAAGGCATATCTGGAAATGTGCCAGAGGGAAGACGCGGGACGCCTGACCCTTTATGAGGACAGCCTTCTGCCCCTTGGCAAGCTTTACAGCCTGGAAACTGCTTTTGAAAAGGCACTGGGTAAGAATGTATGGCTGAAGTCCGGGGGATACCTGGTCATAGAGCCCACAGAAGCCATGACGGTTATTGATGTTAATACAGGGAAGTACTCAGGCAGGAAAAAGATGCAGGACACCATATACAAGATAAATATGGAGGCTGCGGATGAGATTGGACGGCAGATTAGGCTGCGCAACCTTTCCGGTATCATCATTGTGGATTTTATTGATATGGAGAGGGAGGAGGACAGGAAGGCCCTTCTTGCCCATTTAGTAGAAGTTGTTTCGAGAGACCCGGTAAAGACCACGGTGGTGGATATGACGGCTTTGAACCTGGTGGAGCTCACCAGAAAGAAAGTGAGAAAGCCGCTCCACGAACAGGTCTGAATATGACAATACACAGGGGATAAAGGGGAAGAAATATGAAAATCATAATTGTAGGCTGCGGTAAGGTGGGAACCACACTGGCAGAGCAGCTGAACAGGGAAAACCACGATATTACACTGATTGACTGCGACAGCGAAGCGCTCCAATCCATTTCAGACAGTACAGATGTCATGAGCGTTACCGGAAACGGGGCCGTGTACCAGGTGCAGATGGAGGCGGGAATCAAGGAAGCGGATTTGCTGATTGCCACCACCAATTCAGATGAGCTTAACATGCTCTGTTGTTTGATTGCAAAGAAAGCAGGCAACTGCCATACCATTGCCCGTATCCGCAATCCTGAGTACTCAGCGGAAATCAACTATATCAGGGAAGAACTGAACCTTTCTCTGGCCATTAATCCGGAGCTGGCTGCCGCCAGGGAGATTGCCAGACTGCTTCGTTTTCCCAATGCCATCAAGATTGAGCTGTTTGCCAAGGGCAGAATTGAGCTCCTCAAATTCATGATTCCCAAGGATTCCATTCTGGACCGCATGAAGGTAATGGACGTGGTGAGCCGGTTAAAGAGCAATGTGCTGATCTGCGCCGTGGAGCGCGGGGATGATGTGGTGATACCGGACGGCAACTTTGAGATGAGAGGCGGAGATAAGATATCCTTTATTGCACCCCATGCAGACTGTGCTGATTTCTTCCGCAAAGCGGGTATCGAGAACAACACGGTTAATTCCGCCATGTTTGTGGGCGGAGGAAAGCTGACCGTGTATCTGGCCAAGGCCCTGGCTGATACCAAGATAAAAATTAAGATTATTGAGCAGGACGAGGAGCAGTGCAGGATCTTAAGTGAGCTTCTTCCTCATGCAATGATTATACACGGGGATGGTTCGGACCAGAAGCTGCTGCTGGAAGAAGGTATCCGTCAGACGGAAGCATTTGCCTCCCTTACGGGGTTTGATGAGGAAAATATACTGCTGTCCTTATATGCGGCCAGCCAGTCCAGGGCCAAGCTGATCACCAAGGTTAATAAAATAGCCTTTGAAAATGTAATCAACGCCCTGAACCTGGGAAGCGTCATATACCCCAAGATGCTGACAGCCGACATCATCCTGCAGTATGTAAGGGCCATGCAGAACTCCATGGGCAGCAACATAGAGACTCTGTATAAAATCGTGGCCGACAAGGCCGAAGCGCTGGAGTTCAGGGTAAGGGGAGATTCGCCTGTGCTGGGGATTCCGCTGGAGAAGCTGAGGACCAGGAATAATCTGTTGGTGGCATGCATCAACCGCAACGGCCGCATTATCATGCCCCGAGGCAAGGATACCCTGGAGGCAGGGGACACAGTCATCATTGTGACCACCCATACAGGGCTTAATGATTTGAAGGATATCTTAATGTAAAGGCGGGCGGGACGACATGAATCGAAGTATAATCATTTATATGCTGGGCTGGATCATGAATATGGAAGCCATTTTCATGACACTGCCAGTTGTTACAGCTGTTGTCTACAGGGAAAGCATTGGCTTTATTTATCTGGGCGTTGCGGCTGTCTGCGGTCTGCTGGGATTTATGTGCACCAGGAAGAAGCCTTGCACAAAGATGTTTTTTGCCAGGGAAGGATTTGTGACGGTTTCCCTGGGGTGGATTGTATTGAGCTTTTTCGGGTGCATGCCCTTTGTCATAAGCGGGGAGATTCCCCATATCATTGACGCCATGTTTGAAATCGTATCAGGTTTTACCACTACAGGGTCCAGTATTATTCCCAAGGTAGAGGATATGTCACATGCCACCCTGATGTGGAGAAGCTTTTCACACTGGATTGGCGGCATGGGAATTCTGGTGTTCATCCTGGCGATTCTGCCCATGGCAGGGGATTATAACATGCATATTATGCGGGCCGAGAGTCCGGGCCCTTCCGTGGGAAAGCTGGTGCCTAAAATCCGCATTACCGCCAAACTGCTGTACTCCATCTATTTTTGCATGACCATTGTCATGATGATCCTTTTGCTGCTTGGAAAAATGCCCTTATTTGACAGCATATGCATGAGCTTCGGGGCTGCCGGTACAGGAGGCTTTGCCTGCCGTAATTCAGGGCAGGCGGATTACACGGTGTACCAGCAGGCTGTCATCACTATTTTTATGCTGCTCTTTGGCGTGAACTTCAATGTGTACTACCTGCTGCTCATACGCAGGCCCAAGGATGCGGGGCGGTGTGAGGAGCTGAGGGGATATCTGGCTGTGGTGGCCATTGCCATCCTGCTCATCACCATCAATATCAGGAGCCTGTTCCCGTCCCTGTTTATGGCATTCCACCAGGCGGCGTTCCAGGTTTCCTCCATTATCACCACAACGGGATACTCCACCATTGATTACAACAGCTGGCCGGAGTTTTCCAAAACAATCCTGCTGCTCATCATGTTTATCGGCGCCTGTGCCGGCAGTACGGGCGGAGGCATGAAGGTATCCCGTGTCATGATTGCGTTTAAGGAAATAAAAAAGGAGATGGCATCGGTTATCCACCCCCGCAGCGTAAAGGTGCTGAAGTTTGAGGGAAAGCCTCTGGAGCATAATACCCTCAGGTCCCTTAACGCTTATATTATTGTGTATTTCATGATATTCGGCATATCCACCCTGATTGTGAGTCTGGACAATTATGATTTTATGACATCCTTCTCCGCAGTGGCCGCCAACTTAAACAACATTGGTCCAGGAATGTCTGTGGTGGGTCCGGCATCCAACTATTCCATGATGTCCTATCTGTCCAAGACCGTGCTCATATTTGATATGCTGGCCGGAAGGCTGGAGCTGTTCCCCATGCTGGTTCTTCTGTCTCCGGGAACCTGGAAACGCAGTTGAGATTTGTGAAAAACAAGTGAAAAAACAGTGACTTTTATTGACGAATCCGGGCCGGCGGGGTATGATTTCCATAAGAAATTTATGATGGTACGCCTTTGGCGTGTATGGAAATCACCGTGAAGGAGGAGACGGATTGGTAAGATGTATAAAGGGCTTAAAAGGCATAAAGGGCGCCGGCGCCCTGATTCTGGCGTTCTCCCTGACGTTTGCGTATCCGGCTGTATCATGGGCCGTTGAGACGGAGGCTTCGGAAGGCACAGTCACCTATGGACCGGGAAGCTATGTCGTTGGCGAGGATATTTTGCCGGGAGAATATGCGGTTTTTACGGAGGACACATCGGAACAGAACGCCTATTCCACCTGTACCATTACTTTATATAAGGATGATACGGATGAGCGGCGCATTGGAACCTTCCAGTTTCAGCACCACGGACTGATTACCCTTTACAAAGGACAGCATCTGGTAATCACAAAAGGGTACGCGGTGGAGGCGGACCGGGCGGGCATCACCCTGGGAACCACCGGTATGTACAAGGCTGGCCGGGATATGGAACCGGGTACATACCGCATCACGCCCCTTACCTTTGGCAGCGGGTATTACGCCCTTTATAACGACGTGAGATATTATTATGATTATATAGATGAATACGCCGCGCTGTTTGAGCCGGTCACGGTCAACATCGCAGAGGGACAGTATCTGGAGCTTTTTGATGCCGGGTCAATCGAGCGGGTGTCTGACTGAATGAGGCCCGTAAAAGTGACAAAAAAATGACAAAAAAATATGAAAATTCCGGTTGACATCGGAAAAGGAAAATGCTATGATATACCAGTATGCCGCACAGCGGGGTTGTAAGAGTCTGCCAGTATTCCATGGAAGAAAGCAGGTCACCGAAGCTGGCGAGTAATGATAATAGGAGGTGCCTTTCATGTACGCGATTATAGCAACAGGCGGAAAGCAGTACAAGGTAGCAGAAGGCGATGTCATTAAGGTAGAGAGACTGGGCGCAGGCGCAGGCGAGACCGTAACATTTGACCAGGTGCTGGTTGTAAATAACGGCGAGCTGCAGATTGGATGCCCAACCGTTTCCGGCGCAACTGTTACAGCAACAGTTGAGAAGGAAGGTAAGGCTAAAAAAGTGATCGTTTACAAGTATAAGAGAAAAACTGGCTATCACAAGAAGAACGGCCACAGACAGCTCTATACCCAGGTGAAGATTGAAAAAATCAACGCTTAATTGTAAATGATATGATTAAAGCAACCGTATTCAAGAATTCCACAGATTCAGGCAATGCTGTTTACACAGGGATTGTGATGGAGGGACATGCCGGTTATGCCGATGAGGGTGAGGATATCATCTGCGCGGCGGTTTCGGCTCTGGCTCTTAACTTTTTCAATTCAGTGGAGGCATTTACGGAAGATGGATTTGAAGGCGGGGCGGGAGAGAGCGGTTTGTTTGAATTCCGTTTCACTTCAGATATAAGTCCTGAATCAAAACTCCTGATGAACTCTCTTATTCTGGGACTTCAGAATATTGAGAGGGATTATGGGAAATCATATATTAACGTGAAGTTTAAGGAGGTGTAACACATGTTAAAGATGAACCTTCAGTTATTCGCTCATAAGAAAGGTGTTGGTTCTACCAAGAACGGTAGAGACTCCGAGGCCAAGAGACTTGGCGCTAAGAGAGCCGACGGACAGTTCGTACTGGCTGGCAACATTCTGTACAGACAGCGCGGAACCCACATTCATCCTGGCAACAACGTAGGCAGGGGTGGCGATGATACCTTATTTGCTTTAGTAGACGGAGTTGTTAAGTTTGAAAGAAAGGGCAGAGACAGAAAGCAGGTTTCTGTATACCCAAGGGCAATCAACGAATAATTTCGAAGGGCTCCATACTTAGCGTATGGGGCTCTTTTTCACACCACAGGAGGTACTGTGTATGTTTGCCGATAGCGCAAAAATATTTATTAAATCCGGTAAGGGCGGAGACGGCCATGTGTCCTTCAGACGCGAGCTGTATGTTCCCAACGGCGGTCCTGACGGAGGTGACGGCGGCCGTGGAGGCGATGTCATTTTCCAGGTAGACAAAGGAAAAAATACCCTGGTAGATTTCAGGCATGTGCGTAAGTATATTGCAAAGGATGGCCAGGAGGGCGGAAAGAAACGCTGCCATGGAGCGGATGCCGATAACCTGATTGTGAAGGTGCCTGAGGGAACCGTGCTTAAAGATTTCGAGACGGGTAAGGTCATTGCCGACATGTCAGGTGACAACCAGAGGGAAGTCATCTTAAGGGGCGGCAGGGGCGGTCTTGGAAATATGCACTTTGCAACATCGACCATGCAGGTGCCCAAGTACGCGCAGCCCGGGCAGCCCGGTGCCGAGCTGTGGGTGCAGTTGGAGCTTAAGGTCATTGCGGACGTGGGCCTGGTGGGCTTTCCTAATGTGGGAAAATCCACGCTGCTGTCTGTTGTCAGCAACGCAAAGCCGGAGATAGCCAATTACCATTTTACCACCCTGAATCCCCATTTGGGCGTGGTGGACCTGGGAGACGGAGCCGGGTTTGTCATGGCTGATATTCCGGGCCTGATTGAAGGCGCCTCTGAAGGCATCGGCCTGGGACATGCGTTCTTAAAGCATATTGAGCGCACCAAGGTCCTGGTCCATGTGGTGGACGGCGCTTCCGTGGAGGGCAGGGATCCTCTGGAGGACATAAGGACCATTAACCGGGAGCTGGAAGCCTATAATCCGGAGCTGTTAAAGCGTCCCCAGGTGATTGCCGCCAACAAGATGGATGCGGTGTATGCAGAAGAAGACACTGAGATTATACTTGACGAGCTGAGAAACGAATTCGAGCCAAAGGGAATCAGAGTGTTCCCCATATCCGCTGTCAGCAGACAGGGAGTGAAGGAGCTTCTGTACCATATTAATGACCTGCTTAAAACAGTGGATGATGCGCCTGTTGTGTTTGAGAAGGAATTCGAGGTCCAGTACCAGGGCGACAGAAACCTGCCTTATACGGTTACCAGGGCAGATGACGGAGCTTATGTGGTGGAAGGTCCCAGAATCGACAAGATGCTTGGATACACCAATCTGGATTCTGAGAAGGGATTTGATTTCTTCCAGAAGTTCCTTAAGAATACGGGAGTTCTGGACGACCTGGAGAAGGCCGGCATAGAGGAAGGCGATACGGTCCGTATGTATGGGCTGGAGTTTGATTATTACAAATAGAAGGAGTTATTATGACAAGCAAGCAGAGAGCCTATTTAAAAGGCCTGGCTATGAACATCGATCCTGTGTTCCAGATTGGTAAATCCAGCCTTACGCCTGAGATTACCCAGGCCGTGGACGAGGCACTGGAAGCAAGGGAACTGATTAAGGTGACAGTGCTGAAAAATTGTCTGGACGACGGCGGTTCCATCGCGGATGTCCTTGCAGAGCGCACACACTCACAGGTGGTACAGGTCATTGGCAGGAAAATCGTTCTTTACCGTCCTGCCAAAGAGGAAAAGAAACGTAAGATTGTGCTGCCGGAGAAATAGACAGGCAGGTATCCGGTAAAGGTATGTGAAGAAGGGATTTGTTTGGCAAAAATAGGAATATTGGGCGGCACCTTTGACCCCATCCACAATGGTCATCTGCGGCTGGGCAGGGAAGCTTATGAGCAGTTTGGACTGGATGCAGTCTGGTTCATGCCCACAGGAAATCCGCCCCATAAAAAAGATCATAAAATCACTGAGGGAGAGATGCGTGAGCGTATGGTTAAACTGGCCATTGCAGATACTCCCTATTTCCTGTATTCGGATTTTGAACTAAGGCGTAAGGGTAATACCTACACCGCCCAGACCCTGTCCCTGCTGCGTGAGGAATATAGGGAGGACGTGTTCTATTTCATCATAGGAGCAGATTCCCTGTATCAGATCGAACAGTGGTTCCACCCGGAGCTGGTCATGAAGCTGGCAGTGCTTCTGGTGGCCGGGCGTGCCTATCATGATGACCACCAGCCCTTTGACAGGCAGATTGAATACCTGACTGCCAGGTATGGGGCAAAGATTTACCCCATCCGCTGCCGTGAGATGGATGTGTCCTCGGAGGAAATAAGGGCATCCGTGTCTGACGGACATTCCATCCATGGATTTGTGCCGGATGCAGTGGAAGAATATATTAAGGACCATGGACTGTACGGTGGCGGCGTCAAGACCCCGGTCCTGGCCGGCAAAGGAGAATGAATGTATGGAAAACCAATGCAGCCAGATTATGTTATACAGGAAAAGCCTTAAGAGAAAGCTGGCGCCCATGCGCTACGAGCATTCTCTCAGCGTGTCATACACCTGCATGAACCTGGCCATGCGTTACGGCTGCAGCCTGGACAAGGCAGAGCTGGCCGGACTGATGCATGACTGCGGGAAGCGGTATTCGGATGATATCATATTGAAGAAATGCCTGAAACATGGTCTGGAAGTGACGGACGCGGAGTACAAGGCCCTGCCTGTGCTCCATGCAAAATACGGGGCATGGCTGGCGGAGCACAAGTACCAGATTACGGACCGGGAAATACTGGATGCCATCGGCTGCCACACCACAGGCAGGCCGGAGATGACGACTCTGGATAAAATCCTCTATATAGCGGATTATATAGAGCCCAGGCGCTACAAGGCCGATAATCTGCCAATGATAAGGCGGATGGCGTATGAGGATCTGGATGAGACCATGTATGCCATATTGGCGGGAACTTTAGATTACCTGGAAAAAAAGGGCGGAAGTATTGACCCCATGACAGCCCAGGCATATGAATATTTTAAGAAAGTGAAGGGAGAACGCGATGAACTCAAAGGAAATGGTGAAACTGGCATATCAGGCTCTCAGCGATAAAAAGGGAGAGGACATTAAAATTATTGACATCCAGTCCGTATCAGTTCTGGCAGATTATTTTATAATCGCTGACGGCAGCAACCCCAATCAGGTGCAGGCCATGGCTGATAATGTGGAGGAAATTCTGGAAAAGGCAGGCTGCGAGTGCAAGCAGATTGAAGGCTACCAGAACGCAAACTGGATTCTGATGGATTACAAGGATGTGATAGTCCATATCTTCTGCAGGGAAGACAGATTGTTCTATGATTTGGAGCGAATCTGGAGAGATGGAAAGACATTTGTGGATGTAAATGAGCTGTAATGTGTAAGAGTTGGAAATGAATGAAAATGAATTAAATCCAATGAGGGACGGATATATGAGGTCTGGAATGATAAGACCTTCGTATATCCGTTTTTTATTGGAGTTCTTTCATCCGGGTTTCACTTTAAATGATAATTGGATGGTGTAAGTATGTAACGCTTTCATTGACAATTACTTATAGCAATGTCTTTCTGTACATGTTATTATAATAATAAAAAAGAGCGGAATACTGAGTGATTAACAGCAGGGTTTTTACGGAGGAGGATGGACGGATGGAGAAAGTGTTGGAATTACATCAAATTATTTACGGTTTATTCGCAGCACAAATTGAATTTGGCACCTACGGATATAAGGACCCGCTGCCTAAAATGGAAGATGTCAGTCACTGGTTTTCTGTTTCTCTGGATACAGTGAAAACTGCTTACCATCAGTTAAAAGTAGAGGGATATATTACTTTGACTAAAAAAGCGGGGGCCGCCGTGGCCATACAGTTTCAGAGGACAGAGCTGGAAAGAAATATCGAGACTTTTTTTTCTCTGCGTAAGGATGCAGTAATGGATTTGTGCCAATCTTTTGGCCCGCTGTTCAGCCGCGCCCAGTGGTACGGCCTGAAAAGCGCGGGGCCTGAGCAGCTAAACGAATTAGAGCGTCTTTGCTCACAGCCGAAAATACTTAGACCATATGTTATGGTTCAGCACATTCGGCTAATCTATGGATCACTCAACAATGACCTGCTGTTACGGCTTATATGGCAGGCATTCCTTTTTTACCAAGCTCCATTTTTAAGCCTGCCGGCAGATTTGGTGGCTTTCGAGGACAGCGACGATCCCTTGCTCGATATGATTAGTCTTTGTCGCCAAAAGGATTGGAAAGGGCTTTGGGAAACTGTGGCATCCTGCCAGGAACAGATTACGTCCGCAATCAATTGGTTTTATGCGGACCGCATTACCATGGAGCCGCCTGGGGAACCTGTTTCCTTCCATTGGAGCGCCTATCAGAGTACGTCTCAGTGTTGCTATTCCTTAGCGATAGATTTACTCAAAGGAATACGCCTGGGCTATTTTGCACAGGATGGATATTTGCCATCCCCTGCAAAAATCGCGAAGTATGAGCGGGTATCTACCATAACTGTCCGCCGTACCCTGACACTGCTCAATCAGCTGGGCGCCACTCGGTCTGTCAATGGGGTTGGAACCTATGTTCTAAGTATGGAGGATAGTACGAAGGACTGCGATTTTTCTCAGCCTGTAATTAGAAAACGACTTCTGGACTTTGTACAGAGCTTGCAGATTCTGGCTATGACATGCGGATCGTGTGCTAAGAGTGTCGGTATAAACCATTCCGCTGTTGAACTGTGGAAAGAACGGTTGGCATATATAAAAGATAATTTTCGGTATGAATCGGTAGTATATGCTTCTCTTGAAATAATTTCCCTATTTGCCCCCAATCAGACAATCAGGAAAATATATGATCAATTACTTCGTGTTCTGCTTTGGGGCTATCCTCTGCGCAGTATGCACGGTTCCAGGGAGAAAATCAATGAATTTTATTTTCCTTATGTCAACGTTCTGCTGGATAGCTTAGAACGCTGCGATTGGGACAGATTGGCTGCAGAGTTGGAGGACCTGTTATTTTATGAACTCGATTTTGCAGCATTCCGCCTGAATGAACTGGATATTAGAGAAGCAACCAGTCTTGTGATTGTAAGGCATGGAGCGTAAGTGTCCATAAAAGAGAAGATTAAGCAGCTCTTCTCCATATAGAGCGCTGAACCCTTTTAGGTTTCGGCGCTCTTTTTTGAACAAGGAATGACTTGCTATTTTTTTAATCGCATGTTAAACTAAAACAAATAAAGATGTTTATGATAAAGGTGGGAACATGAAATTAAGAAAGACCTGTTTTCAAGGGTCTGCTTTGTAACGTCATTTCAAAGGGGCAACAATTGACAAGCCGGCACAGATATAGTGTGCCGGCTAAAAATAGTTTCTAACAGTTATTTGTACTGAGCATAGATATATTGGTCTGTTTCATTGGTCCATATAACTCCGCTAATCCGGTTTCCTAACTTTGAGGGATTATACAAGTTCTGCTCTTGCCAATGAGAGAACTTTTTTCCTTCCAGGTGAGGTGCTCTGTCCGCCTTGGGCAGGGTATTGAGTGTATTCTTTAAGCTGACAACGCCTTTTCTGGCATTTTTAGGTACTTCGAATTCTGCAAATACATCACCTGGATCGTCCGGGCTGGAGCCGGTCATGAAATATAAAGTAACGGTATTGCTTTCAGCCTCAGCGGGAGCAGTCTCTTCCGGGGCAGTCTCAGCGGGAGCAGTCTCTTCCGGGACAGTCTCAGCGGGAGCGGTCTCTTCCGGGACAGTCTCAGCGGGAGCAGTCTCTTCCGGGGCAGTCTCAGCGGGAGCGGTCTCATCCGGAACGGTCTCAGCAGGAACGGTTTCTGATTCACCTTCATTTAGCAGGGTTTCAATCACACAGTCTACTTCAGTCAGAGAGAATCGGTTATTGGCCGCGTAGCGGATCTGGTTGTTGCCGTCCAGAATAATAGTCACGGGCACAACATTTGACGTGGTACTCAAATTCAGTTCAGAATAATCGACATATTCCCACATGGAAGTCTGATTTGGATAAGATGTGGGACTGAAGAAAATCTTGTCACTGACCTGGCTGAGACCATATCCTGCAATCATGTTTTTGATATCATTCTTAGAGGATTTGATTGTGTCGATGAACTCAATTTCCACATTTTCATGGTTTAAGTAATCACTGTTTGTCATTGACTGGATTGCGTTGACACTGGGAGAACAGTTGTGAGAGAAGAACAGCAGTACTTTGGCCTTTGTGGTATCCTTAAGGATATAATTGGCCCCCCAATCTTCACCGGTGTAAGGCTGGAATTCATTTTCATGCCAGTGGTTTCCGTAAGAAATGGTCTGACATGTCTGTGCTGAAACTGGAACGGCCGCAGAGATGCATAATAGTCCGGTGGTCAGAATGACGGTTGCCCATTTTTTTTGTCGCTTTTTCATATTACCTCCTAAGATATAGTGTAGTTTTGTTACAAAATAATTATATTACTGCAGGCGTTACGGATGTGGGATAAAAGTGTGATGAAAAGGATGTGAAAGTGTTGCAGAAGAGTGAAAAATAAAAATAATTACTTTTAAGGCATGAAGAAACGATTGACATCATGGAAAAAAAGTGTATATAGTAAGGACTATTAGATTAAAATGATAAAATTTTTTAGCGGAGGGACGGTAAGAGATGTCATATATTTCAGTTTATAGAATTGAGCTAGACAAAGACATTATGGTGCTCTTGTCCGGCAGGGAGATACGCAGCGATGCAGATATGCCGTATTCCCGATGGTATGAAGAGCAGCTTTCTCGGTGTAAATACGTTGGCATGGATGAGAGGGACTGTTCGCCCGCGAATCTTAAAAATGTTATTACACAAGGGAAAGATATTTTCATCCGGGATCGTAATGAAATTAATGGACGTTGGATTGAAATGGAATTGACGGGCAGTCCAGATGAAAGGGCTGTGATTTTGGTTGTAAAGGATATTCATGACAATATAGTAATGGAACGAAAAAGACGGCGCATGGAGGTATATCATTTTTACAGAAACAGAGTTAAACAGATGCGGGACAAGGGTTTTTATTGCGGACTGCTGGTATTAGACATGGACAGAGGCGGAGAGGTCTGTTTTGCTGAAAAGAACATAAGGCAGTATCTGACTGATAATGAGAATAGTGAAACATTTACCAGACTGCGTAAATATATTACACGCCCTTCTTTTGAGGTAAAGACAGAAAACGATTGGAATGATGGGGGGGAATGCCAGAATGTTAATTTGGGTAACCGTGGAGAAGAGCGCTGGATTCAACTATATGGGAGTATGATTACGACGGAGAGCGGACGGCATTTCAAATATCTGATGTACATGGGAATGAGAACTGGGATAAACAATATATTGAATGGGGAGGAAAAAGGGGATACACAGCTGGTAGAGCGTTCGGAAGGATATATGTTTGAATGGAATATCCGGGATAACATTCTTATATTAGGTGATAATTGGGACAGCAAATTCCGTATAAATACCCAGGGAATACATGATAAGGGATTAAAGCAAATGGAGGAATATATCTGGCGGGATGATTGCCCGCGTCTGCGCAGGTTCTTTGACTCTGCCTTATACGGAGAAAAACAGGATAACATGCTGATTCGTTTTAGAACATATCAATCAGGGAACAGCTATGCATGGTGCAGTCTGAATCTGCTCAGCGTGTTGTGCGATAAAGAGATGCCGGTCTATGTGGTGGGGATTGTCAAGGATATCAGTCAAAAGTTAAAATATCTTTCTGAGAAGGCTCTGGAAGATTATGGCGGTTCAGTTGGGAATAAGGTGGTGGCTGCAAGGGATTATGTGGATGGGATTTTGTGTGAAAAAAAACCGGAAAGTGTACATGCCCTGCTTCTGATTGGAATGGAGAAAATCATTCCTGAGGAGGATCCGGTGGGACTTGACATACTGACATACCAGTTCATCGAGATACTGACGAAGATGATGTATCCACGGGACAGAGTCTGGATAGAGGACGGAAAGCTGCTGCTGTTTCTCAATCAGATTGGAAGCAGGGAAAATGCCAGAAATAAGTCCAACCGTATCGCAAAAGTTATTGAACGGATGACTGGCTACAACATGGCTACGGACATAGGCATGGCTCTTTATCCGGAGGATGGAGGTACATATGAATTACTGTTTAAAGTTGTCAGAAATGAGCTGTGGAGCGGGACACGAGTAGATCGCGGGATGAATGAGATGGAGGAGCAAAGCCTATCTGGAGATGATGGGCACTCTCTGTCTGTGGTTGCTGACATAGTCGATGAGTGGTACCGTATGATTCGGGTCAACAACCTGTTAGAGAAGAAGATGAGGATGACGCAGGCCCAGCTGATGCTGAGCCAGATTAAGCCGCATTTTATTTACAATGTCCTGGCTAATATTAAATCCTTAATTCATAATGATCCCAATCGGGCGGAAACAGTCCTTGTGGCATTCACAAGATTTCTGCGGGTACAGTTGGATGCCATTGGTAAGGATGAGATGGCTCTGTTTTCAGAAAATCTGAGCTTTGTTTCCAATTATCTTGAAATTGAGGCCAGCCGTTTCCCAGGAAAATTTGAGACCTGCTATGACATTCAATATCAGGACTTTTACATGCCCCATTTTATATTGCAGCCGCTGGTTGAGAATGCCATTAAACATGGCATATGCAAACGCAGTGATACAGGACATATAACCATACGTTCGCGGTTGGAAAGGGATGAGATTATCGTGGAAGTGGAAGATGACGGTGTTGGCTTTGATATGTCATACTCCCCGGAGAATAAGATTGTTTGCGGGGGGGATAGGTGGGGCAGCGGGGGCGTTGGGTTAGAAAATGTACGTGCGCGTATATCGTATTTGACCCATGGCTGTCTCCGGATTACCAGTGTACCGGGAAAGGGTACTGTGGCTTCTGTGATTATGCCCAAAACAGTTGAAGCTAAAGGAGTAAATGATGAGTATTAGTGTAATTGCGGTAGATGATGAAATCAATATTTTGGAGGATTTGAAGCGGATTTTAGAAATGATGAAGGGGGTACGGCTGGTTGGAGCTTTTATCTCACCACTTGAGGCACTGAAATTTGCTCACCGAAACCATATTGACGCGGCTGTACTGGATATTAATATGCCGGAATTAAATGGGATAGAGCTGGCTGAGATGTTTAAGGATATCAGCCCGGATATGCAGGTGATTTTTGCCACAGGCTATGACGAATATGCGCTGGCAGCCCACCATCTGGATGCCATGGGATATCTTCTGAAGCCATATACCTATGATGAGGTTTCCAGAGCAATGGACCGGGTGGGGCTTCTGGTAGAAGGTTTGAGGGGGCGTCACATGGATAAGGATATCGAGGTTCGCTGCTTTGGGAAATTTGATATTATAAAAGATGGACAGCCTATATTTTTTAAGTACAATAAAGCCAAAGAGCTGTTTGCGGTGCTGGTGGATGCCAGGGGAGGGATGGTTTCCATGGAATATGCAATCACCCTGTTATGGGAGGACAGGGAATATGACAGCAGGGTGAAAGGACTGTATAGAAAGGCGGTATCAATGATGCGCGCCGCTTTCAGGGACGCTGGATGCGAGGACCTGTGCCTGTATTACAGGAGCAGCCTGGCAGCTAATATAAGAGCATTCTATTGCGATTATTATGAGTATATGAAAGGGGATGCCGAAATGCGGCGCAGTTTTTTTGATAATTATATGACGGACTATAGCTGGGCAGAGGAGACCAACGCCATGCTGCATAATATGCGCTGACAAAAATACTTACTAAATTATAAAGAACGGTGGATGCATTCCACCGTTTTTTGTTGAATAAAGTCTGTTAGACTGAAAGGAAAAATAAAGAAAAAATTAATATTTATAAAATAATGATGGATTTTTCACACTTTCGTAACACTATGGTGCGATATATGTGACACAGCGAGTGCTATTATGTAGACACATTACAGAAAGGAATCAGATAAAATGTCACTGATAGATTTAATCCCTGTCATTTTAGCAGGAAGCGCCGGTTTGGCGGCAGGCGGTCTTGTTCCAACATCTGGGGAAAAGCTGATGGCATACAAAGTGAAAAAGCAAATGAAGAAATTCGTGGTTTATGGATTTTGCGGTTGGACGCAATGGCTGTATCCTGTGGGGGTAGGTGCATCGTGGATGGCTGCGGCATTGGAAGCGTCTGTTCTAAAAGCGTTATTTTTCATGATAATTTCTTATGTGATGTTTATTGTTACCTATCTGGACAACCGGTATCGGATTATACCGAATGAAATTACCTTTGCAGTACTGTTGTCCGGTCTTGGATATGGCTTAGCGGCAAAAGGGCTGTCTGGCCTTGGCGGTGCGGCGGCAGGGGCAACAGCAGGATTCATCATTTGTCTTTTAGCAGCAGCTTTGACTAAGGGAAAAAATGCAGTTGGGGCGGGTGACGTAAAGATGCTGGCCGCATGCTGCTGCCTGGGAGGTGTGCCTGGATTCATGGATGTGCTTTTGTACATGGCGGCCGCCCTGGGAGTATACTGCGTGGGCGGGCTGTTGCTTAAACGGCTGAAGCTGAATAGTTTTTTTCCTATGGGAGGTTTTATTGCAATGGGGTTGGTACTGTCTTTGTATCCGCGGCAGGTGGAGATGGGGGTAACGATTTTTAACAGACTGCTGGTGGGGGGATGAAGAAATGATAGGGAATATAAAGTGGAAAAAGACTGCGGCCAGGTGGTTTGCAGGGGAAGAATCCGGCCAGGGGCTGGTGGAATACGCGTTGATATTGCTGCTGATTGCTGTGGCGGTATCGGCTGGGCTGCGTGGAATAGGGCCGGCGGTAGCCGGGGATTTTGACAGGGCAAGGGATGCGCTGAACTAGGTATGGCTGAACGGCAGTTGAGAGAAAGCCGGGATTTCATATTTCGGTTTATCTATAGATAACAAATGACAAAAAGACGGAGGAAAAGAAAATGGATTTTGCAGAGATGAAGAATTGGATGCTGGAGGAAGAGAGCGGCCAGGGTATGGTGGAATACGGATTGATTATTGTGTTGATTGCCATCGCTGTTATTACGGCTCTTAAGGGCATAGCAACTGCACTCGATACTAAGTTCCAGGAAGTATCAGACACATTACAATAACCTGGTCCCATAATTTTGTAATACTATAACATGGCTACATATGCATAAACAAAGCAGAGACGTTGCAGGTGGGAAATTGGTCCTCTGTAGTGTCTCTGCTTTAATGAGAGGGACTAACTGACGATGAAGCACAGGAAATTGATTGCCTTTTTGGCTGCCATCATAGCCACCTTCGCCATATGGCAGATCTTGAATACACAGAATAAAAACAAGGAAGCGCAGATGGATTACCGTGAGGTGATTGTGGCTGCCGGCGAAATAAAAAAAGGTGAAGTGATACCAAGAAGTAAGCTGACATTGAAAAAAATACCAAGGCAGTATACTCCTGAGGATGCGCTGGAGGATGGTAATAGTGCAATTGGCAAAATGGCTCAAAGTGGTATTTTGTCAGGAGAAATCCTGACGACAGCTCGTCTGATGGACACCGAGAACGGCCAGGCTGGTCTTGCTTATAAGATACCAGAGGGAAGCAGAGCCATTACTTTGAACGTGGATACTGAGACTGGCGTATCCGGCATGGTGATGCCGGGGGATGAGGTGGATTTAATCGTCAGTCTGACGGGGGCAGGCAGGGTGGAAAATGTGCATCCGGATGGCGCGCCGCCTGGAGGAGACGGCTTGGATGAACAGGCGGAAGCGCTGGTGTCGGGAGGGGCCAGTGTAAATACCGGTTATCTGATGGAAAAGGTCCGGGTGCTGGCCTGCGGGAGCGAACTCAGCAGGGAAGCTGCCGGACAAATAGAATCAGAGACCGGCAAGATGTATGATAGTGTAACACTCTCTGTAACCAGGGAAGAGGCGCTTCAAATTGAATTCTATACCTATCTTTCAAAAAATTATAATGGAAATATCAGGATGACTCTACACCCGGCGGATAAGCAGGCAGAGTCTTCCGTGAATGATACCAGGGAGTAAAAACAATGGAGATTAGAGCGATTATAGCAGGCAGTGGAATGGAAGAAGAGACCCGGCTGGAATATCTGCTGGAGGATACAGAAATTCATATCTGCGGACGGATTACCGATGTATCCAGGGGAATAGATACATTGGATCGTGAAAAGCCCGGACTACTCATTATAACTGGTGCCTATGACCGAAAGATGCAGATGTTCTGTCAGCAGGTATATATACTGTATCCCATGTGCGCTATGGTTCTTCTGGCAGCGGAGGCGGATAAGGCACTATATGGGCAGGCTATGGAGAGCGGAATTCGCCGGGTCATTACATCGAGTCCTGACCGGCTTGCTCTTGTGGGGATGTTAAAAGAGTCCTATATCAATGAAAAGACGCATCGGGAACACATAACCGGAGAGGAGGGCGGACGTCCTAAGACGGAGGTTATCCTTGTGACTGGGGCAAAGGGCGGAATCGGTAAGACTGCCTTGGCAGTAAACCTTGCGGCCAGACTGGCTATATCCAAGCGCAAGGTAATTCTTCTGGATTGTAATCTGCAGTATGGCGACACGGGTGTTTTTCTTGGAATGGAACCCAAGGAAACCATGGCAGAGCTTTTACAGGAACAGAGAACTCCCACCCTTGACACGCTTAATGCTTATCTTGCATTTCACCAGTCAGGCCTTCGTGTGCTGTTTGGACCTAAAAGTCCGGAATACGCGGATGTTATTGGCGGAAAAAATATTGACAAGATCATTTCTATTCTGCGTAATTATTATGACTACGTTATAATTGACACGGCTGTCGGATTTTCCGAGGTTAATCTGGCGCTTTTAGATCTGTGTAGCCGTATTCTGTTTGTGTCCCAATCTGATTTATGCACATTGAGAAATACGAAAAAGGCGTTTTTGCTTCTACGGTCCCTGAATATGGAGCAGAAATTAAAAGTAGCCATTATGGAACAGCCGGCAAAGAACAACGGGGTCGGCATGGCAGATGTGGAACGGGTGCTGGGACACAAGGTGGATCTCACTGTTTCCAGGGACGATAAGACGATGACCGCATGCCTGAATCAGGGAAGACCCGTGGTGCTGGCTGCGGGCAAAAGTAAGCTGGCCGCCGACTATATTGCCGTAGCCGAATTGGTTGAACGGGGGTTCGGTGCGGACAAGTCCCAGAAACTGAAAGTTCCCTTATTGTCGAAAAAGGATAAGAGAAAGTTGAGGTAGCATAGCATGGGCCTTATGGAACGTTTGGAACGGGCAAAGATGGCGAAAGTGGCCAGCGAGAAGGATGTAAGCCTGGAAGAGCTGGAATACTACGATGAATATGAATCCTTTAAGGAGAGCATACACGCGGAGCTGGTGAAGACGGCAGCATCAGAGGAAGGCCTGGGGCTTCAGGAGGTAATCTCCAGGCTGGTGGAGGAGAAAGGGGAAGAAATTCCTAAACCAACTCAGAAGCGGCTGATCCAGCAGATTGTGGATGAGGCAGCTGGCCTTGGACCATTGGAGCGTCTCCTCAAGGATGATACGATATCGGAGGTCATGGTCAACGGGCCTTACAGTATCTATGTGGAACGCAGCGGTAAACTGGACCTGACGGAGATTAAACTGCGGGATGATAAGCATGTGCTGGATTTAATCAATCGGATTGTTACCCCGATTGGACGGCGCTGTGATGAGGCCAGCCCCATGGTGGATGCCAGGCTAAAGGATGGTTCCCGTGTGAACGCAATCATCCCTCCTTTGGCGCTGAGCGGGCCCACCATCACCATACGTAAATTCTCCAAGGTTCCGCTGCGGGCTGAGAACCTGATTGATTTTGGGTCCGCTTCTTTTGGTATGCTGGGTTTTTTGGATGCCTGTGTTAAGGCCAGGGCTAATGTGGTGGTCTGCGGCGGCACGGGCAGCGGCAAAACAACCCTGCTGAACATACTATCTAATTTTATTCCTGAGGACGAGCGCATTGTGACCATAGAGGATTCAGCTGAGCTTCAGCTAAGCCAGCGTCATACCATTACCCTGGAAAGCCGCCCTGCTAACGCTGAGGGGAGCGGCCGTATTACTATCCGGGATCTGGTGCGAAACTCCCTGCGTATGAGGCCGGACCGGATTATTGTAGGTGAGTGCCGTTCGGGCGAGACTCTGGATATGCTCCAGGCACTTAATACAGGGCATGACGGTTCCATGACAACCGCCCATGCCAACTCCTCCAGGGATCTGATTGCGAGGTTGGAGACAATGGTGCTCATGGCAGGAATGGAACTGCCGGTGCGGGCAATCCGGGAACAGATTGCTTCTGCTATCGACATTATCGTGAACCAGTCCAGACTGAAGGATGGAAGCAGAAAGATAGTAGAGATATCTGAGGTGGTAGGTATGGAAGGTGAGGTGGTAACTCTGCAGACCTTATTCCGTTTTAACGTGGAAGGATATGACGCCACAGGAAAGGTGATGGGCAGATTCCAGTCTACCGGCATACGTCCCATGGTTTTATCTAAAATGGAGGACAGAGGTATACATATATCGGATACATGGTTTGCATAAGGGGAATACACAATGAATGAATTAATGAAAGCAGTCATATTTGGAGTTTATCTGTTTGGGGTACTGCTCGTTCTGGATAGTATTCTGTTTTCGAAACAGAACACTCTGAAGAAACGTCTGGACCGTATTCAGGCCATGGGTAATCCAGGTGAGGAGTTGTTGAGGGAAGAACCTGTACAAAAAAAACAGTTCAGGCGGCCGGCATGGTTTGATGTATCCGGCCGTCTTAAGAAAGAACTGGATGGAGCGGGGATTGCGCTGAATCCTGTAGAGTTCATTGCTATATGGCTGGCATCAGCAGCAATCCCGCCGGCAGGCGGGTATATTGTCACAGGCAGTGCCTTAATTGCAGCCGCATGTCTTGCGGTGGGAGCAGCGATTCCGACACTGGTGGTAAAGGCTACAAGAAAGAAACGCCTGAATCAATTCTCGGTTCAGCTGGGGGACACGTTAATGACAGTGGGTAACTGTCTGCGCAGCGGATTTTCCATTGGACAGTCAATTGAACGAGTTGCCACGGATATGCCGGATCCCATAGGTATGGAATTCCGCATGGCAGTTATGGAGATGAATTATGGGGAATCACTTGAAAATGCACTGACCGCTGTAGCGGTAAGGATGGAGAACAAAGACCTGGAGCTGGTAACCACGGCCATCCGGATTCAGCAGCGGGCGGGCGGAAATCTTTCAGAGATTATTGACAATGTGTCCGAGACCATCAAAGACCGAATAAGAATCCGCAAGAATCTAAGGACACTGACTGCCCAGGGACGGGTATCGGGAATGGTGCTGGGCGGCCTGCCTATCGTGTCGCTTGCCGCTATCACCATTATGAATCCTGAATATACAAGCGCCTTTTATACTACAAGCTTCGGCGTAAAGGCCCTGCTCCTGGCAGCCGCTATGGAGGCGGCTGGATTCCTGGTAATTAATAAAATTGTAAACATACAAATCTGATAATAGGAGACCTGCCTATGAAAAAAGAGTTTTGCCTGACTATCGCTGTCTTTGTATTCAGCCTGGTACTGGGGACAGACATGTCATTTGGCCTGGACAGGGAATTATATCTGCAGTATACGGAACAAATTATAGAACGTATGGAAGCGGGGGACGGGGCACAGGAGACAGAAACAGGAATATCCTTCAACTCAGAGGCGGAGGCAAGGGATTTTGCAGACTATTTTTATAAATTAGGATATCTGGGTGAGGTACAGGTCAATCTGCTTATGCGTACGTGGCAGGATTGCCCGTCCTATGTAGAGATTAGTGTACGGTCTTCAGATACTAAACTTGCCGCAGCCCAGCAGAGGCAGGCAGAGCAGATTTTCACAGGCATATCGGATCAAATCGCTTCCCGGACAGATGAGCAGATGGCAAGGGCGGAGGCTGCTTATGATTGGCTTTATGCGAATTACGCCTATGATTACAGCTATGAAAGCAAAAAGATATATACAGCTCTGACCACTGGTAAAACAGTATGTTTTGGCTACGCAGGTTCCTATAAGGTTTTATGTGATTATCTGGGACTGGAATGTGAGATGCTGTATGGCTCTAATCATGTGTGGAACCGGGTAAAGGTGGATGGACATTGGCGGTATGTTGATATTACCTGGGATAAGAACCTGGAAGAGCACAGGTGGAGACTTGTATCGGAGGATGAGTGGAAAAGCACCCATCCTTTAGGGAAGGAGGGCAGCTGATATGTGGATGTTGATTGCGGCGGTTGGTGCAGGTGTATTTATCTACCAGTTTCTGACCGAGCTGCTGAAGGGCAGATATTCCATACTGGAGACGCGTCTGAATGAGATAGCCGGTATAGGGGAGACCAGCCAGAAGCAGGTAAAGCGGTGGGAAGGCTCTCTTATGAGCAGGATGGGCAAGGCAGCATTGGAACGTCTGTCATCTACAGTGGGAACTGTGCTTCCGGTCAGCAGACGGGAGAAACAGAGAATCAGTTTCCTTATGGCCAGAGCTGGTTTGAGAATCCAGCCGGAAGAATACATGGTTCTGCAGATTCTGTCTTTGATTGGCGGTGCGGTACTGGGCATGTATTTAGGTTTTATGTTTGATAGGGATATCCTGTTTTTAGCTGTAGCGGGTCTGTATGCCGGTTACACCGTGTTCCGGCTTTTTTTTCGGCAGAAAATGCGCCGGCGCCAGAATTCTATTCTAGAACAGCTGCCGGAATTGCTGGATTTGCTTAGTATCAGTGTGGAGGCAGGTCTCAGCTTCAACCAGGCGTTTCAGTATATTGCGGAACAGTGTGAGGGCCCGCTTGTGGATGAATTCATATTTGCGGGACGGGCGATGGTGTTAGGAAGAAGCCGGAGGGCCGCTTTGGAAGATATGTCCTGCCGCTGCGGCCTGGATGAAGTGCAGACCTTTGCCAGCGCTGTTATACAAGCGGACGAGATGGGAATATCCCTTAGAAATATTCTGGTGTCACAGGCAGCAGAAGCAAGAAACGCCAAGCGGATGAGAATAGAGGAAAGGGCTCAGAAGGTTCCAATTAAAATGCTCCTTCCCATGGCGTTATTAATCTTCCCGGTTCTTTTAATTATACTAATGGCACCTGCGGTGCCTCAGATTATGAATGCACTGATGTAGGAGGAAGGCCCATGGTATGCCAGTTATATGATGAACAAAATAGAACGAAGCTGTTAGAGCGGGTAGGACTTGCGGACGATTTCCGGCTTAGATTTCTGGGGCTGATGGGAAGATCGCATCTGCCAAAAGGAGAAGGACTGTTTCTTAAAAAGGTGGGAAGCGTCCATACCTGTTTTATGCGTTTTACCATTCAGGTTATATATCTGGACAGGGATTACAGGGTAATTGCAAAGGAAGTTCTTCAGCCATGGAGATGCGGAAAGCTGTATAAGAGAGCCGCACATGTATTGGAGACAGGTATAACAGATGGAGACAACATCCATATAGATATGATATTAAGGCTGGAGAGCTGTAATTAGGAAAGGAGCTGTGCCATTATGGAAGATTATGGAGAGAGGGAGCTGGAAAAAGAGGGAAGAGGCGATGAATTCAGCCTGATCCGGGAACGGCTTGACAGCGCAGGCGTGGAGGGACAGCTAAAGACCTCTTTGTTCGGCGGTTATGCAAAAAAGGGAGTGGAGGAAATCATCAGTACCTATAAGGATATGGTTTCCATGATGCAGGATAGTTTTGAATACCAGCTCAGGGAGCTGACTGCTGAGAAGGAACGCATTGGAACAGAACGAATGGTACTTAAGAAGCAGTTGCAGGATGAACTGGACAAGAACAGAGAGACCATTCAGCTTCAGCAGCAGTACGAAGAATTGCTGAGAGACCATGAGAGGGCGATTAAAGAGCTGGAGGTGAATTGCTTTGAGAGACAGCGGCTGGAGCAGGAATACAAAGAGCTAAGCAGGGAGTATGAAGAATTTAAGATTAGGCAGAAGGAAGAGCTTAATAATAAGCAGGAATCCGTATCCGAAGGAGTGCCGGAAGGAGAGTCTGTCAGGCGCATGATGATCCAGCTGGAGGAGATGACACGGTACTGTGAGGTGATGGAGGAGGAACAGAAGAATCTGGAGGATCAGCTTCGCAGCATGAAGACAATTGGAGAAGAACTGTCGCGCATGTCTGAGAAATACGATCAGAGCCGGTCTGAACTGAACGAAGCCAGGAAGAAGTATATGAGTCTGCAGAGAGAGAACCAGTCCATGAACCAGGAGATGGAGTCTGCCAGCCAGATTATTGCTGAGATTATGGAGCAGTTTGAGCGCAAAGAAAAAGAGAATACAGAGCTCAGACAGCAGCTGCGGGAATACAAACAGCAGCTGATGACAGTGAAGAAGGAAAAATTAGAGAGTGATACGGCGTATGTGCTCCTGATGGAGCTGAATAACAAGCGGGAAGAGGAACTGCAAAAGAGCATTGAGGAACTGGAGGCGGCCAGAAGTGAGGCGGCGGATTTGAAACGCCGCAATAAGGAGCTGGAAAATAATAAGATTATCAGGATACAGGCAGGTCCGGGAGCCGGGGGTACCAAGCAAGAGCAGCCGGAAGTTGATAACCAGACAATAAATGACCAGGAGACCGATATGCAGAAGATGAAGGCGTTACTGGAGCGGGCGGAGAGTGTATCAAAGCGTCTGTCAGGAGAGGAAGTATCGAATACGAAAGTGGACGGTGCGGACAGTAAGATAGAATATCCAATTATAGAGACGGAAGTTTTGTAGACGCGCAGTTAGGAGGATAAAATGTACAACGATTGTAATATATGTGAAAGCAGTGATAAAGAGCTGGAGAGTTATGTAAAAACACTGCCTTATGAAACCTCCTTCCACAGGGTAAGCCCCCAGGAAGTGAAGTGCGGATTCGGGCTGCAGGGAATTTGCTGCCGTCTGTGTTCCAACGGACCCTGCCGGATTATGGAGGACAGACCCAGAGGCGTCTGCGGAGCAGATGCCGACACCATTGTCTGCCGTAATTTCCTGCGCGCAGTGGCCGCGGGCTCTGGCTGTTATATCCATGTACTGGAAAACAGTATAAAGAACTTAAAGAAAGCCGCTGTGAGTAAGGAAAAATTGGGAAGTACGGAGGCGGTTCGGCGGCTGGCGGGTATACTTGAACTTCCATATAGTGGTGATCCGCATGAGACCGCCTTTCAGATAGCCGGGGCAATCCGTGACGATCTGATGTTGGACTCAGATGAACCGATGCACATTGTGAAAAAGCTGGCGCTGACGAAACGGTATGAACTGTGGGAGAAGCTGGGAATCTTGCCGGGAGGCGCAAAAACAGAGATTATTGACGGTGTGGTGAAGACCTCCACCAATCTTTCCAGCGACTGCACGGATATGCTCCTCCACTGTCTGCGTCTTGGGATATCCACAGGGATGTATGGACTTCTTCTCACCAATCTGGTCAATGACATACTGATTGGAGAGCCATCCATACATATGGGAGAGGCTGGGCTGCATATCATTGATCCTGCTTATATAAATGTAATGGTAACCGGGCATCAGGAGAGTCTTTACAGCAGGATTGCGCAGGAGATGAGAAGCAGTGGGATGCAGGCCAGAGCAGAGGCCGCAGGAGCCAAAGGCTTCAGACTCATTGGCTGTACCTGCGTCGGACAGGATATGCAGGGGCGCCAGAAGTTCTATGGGGCCACATTCGCAGGACATGCAGGGAACAACTTTGTGAGTGAAGCCGTGCTCTCCACCGGAGCGGTGGACGCTGTAATTTCAGAGTTTAACTGTACCCTTCCTGGAATTGAAGCGATTTGTGACAGTATGGATATATGCCAGATCTGCCTTGATGCGGCGGCAAAAAAGACAGGTTCCCTGTTGGTGCCTTATAATTACGATGAGGCTGGAGTACAGGCGGAGCAGATTCTGGAGGAAGTGCTGGAGGCGTATAAGAGGCGGCGCTCCAAGGTGGAATTAAGGCTTTTGGATACCCATGGATACAGGAACTGCGTTACCGGTGTCAGCGAACTGAATCTGAAAGCATTTCTGGGGGGCAGCTGGGAGCCGCTGCTTGATTTGATAAAGAGCGGAGCAGTGAAAGGAATTGCCGGAGTGGTAGGCTGCTCCAGCCTGGCGGATGGCCATGATACTCTGACGGCCAGCCTGACGAGGGAACTGATTCAGCGCGATATTCTGGTACTGACGGGCGGCTGTACCTCAGGCGGCCTGGCAAATATTGGGCTTACTTCCCCGGAGGCAGCCGAACTGGCGGGAGATTCACTGAAGTCCGTATGCAAGAAGCTTAATATCCCTCCTGTGCTCAATTTTGGTTCCTGTCTGGCCATTGGCCGTCTGGAGTTAGTTGCTGTGGAATTATCAGAAGCCCTGGGGGTAGATATTCCCCAGCTTCCATTAGTGCTTTCAGCGGCCCAGTGGCTGGAAGAACAGGCGTTGACTGACGGGGCTTACGGCCTTGCCTTAGGTCTGACGGTCCACCTGGGTACCCCGCCGTTTATAACAGGGAGCAGCATAGTTACGGAGACACTGACAGAGGGTATGGAGGGCCTGACAGGCGGGCGCATTATCATGGATTCGGATGGCACGTCAGCGGCCCGCCGGCTGGAGGGAATTATTATGCGGAAAAGAGGAGAACTTGGCATATGAAGAAACGCATTATGATTCAAGCGTCAAAATGTGTTGGCTGTCTCAACTGCTCAGCTGCATGTAAGAATGTACACCGGCTGGAAGGTCCTTCCATCTTTGCGTTAAACATGGGCAGCCGCGATAATCCACCCCGCAGCCGGATTTACCAGAAAGACGGATCATATTATCCTGTGTTATGCCGCTGCTGCGAAGAGCCGGACTGTGTCAGAAGCTGTATGAGTGGAGCCTTGCGCAAGAATCCGGAAACCGGCTGGATTGAATATGACAGCAAACAATGCGCAGCCTGTTTTATGTGTGTCATGATGTGCAGATATGGGCACCCCATTCCGGCTCAGGGAGCGAAGTCCGTAATCCGCTGCACCTTTTGTCAGGATACGGATGAGAAAGATCCGGCCTGCGTCCGGGCGTGTCCCACGAAAGCAATCACAATAAAGGAGGTGGGATAGCATGGGGGCATATATAATTATTGGAAGCAGTGCGGCCGGCCTTTCAGCGGCGCAGACCATACGCCGTCTTCAGCCGGACCGTGAGATTATTGTGCTGTCAAAAGATAAGGCAATCTATTCCCGGTGTATGCTGCACAAGCTTTTAAGCGGAGAGCGCAGCATGGAATCCATAGAGTTTGAAAGTATTAATTTTTTCCAGGACAACCGGATTAACTTTATGCCAGGGACAGAGGTGGTCAGGGTAGATGAGGAAGAACGGGTCCTTATTCTGGCGGATGGGAAGAAGCTGTTATTCGAAAAAATACTGGTTGCCTCCGGGTCTGAGTACTTCATGCCGCCAATTCCAAATTTCAGGTATGCCCAAAATGTATACGGCTTTCGCAGCTTGGACGATGTGAATCAGATTCGAAAGGGAATAGGTAAATATGGCCGCCATGCCGTTATTATCGGGGGCGGCATTCTGGGATTGGACGTTGCCTATGGACTTTTAAAATGTGGCCTTCAGGTAACGGTGCTGGAAAAGGAAAAACGTCTTATGCCTCTGCAGGCAGACGAGTTTGCCTCCGGACTCTACGAGAATGCGTTTCGCGGTGCGGGATGCCGTATTATGACAGGTGCTGCAGTTAAGGACTCAAATATAAATATGGAAGAAAACATTGAAGCTGTTCTGCTGGAGGACGGAATGGAGATTCCCTGCGATTTTGTGGTGGTTGCCACCAGTGTAAAGCCGCAGATGGATTTTCTGAACGGCACATCCATTCAGGCCCTGCACATGAATTATCACATTCACACGGTGCTCAGCCACTACCTGCGCAAGACAGGGGTAAAGGTGAATAAAGGGCTGGAAGTGGATCGTTATTTGGAGACGAATGTATCTGGTATCTACGCTGCAGGCGATGTTACCGGAATGTCCGGTATATGGCCGGACGCACGGCAGATGGGGCAGATTGCAGCATATAACATGTGTGGTGTGCCTGCCAGAAGGCCAGAGACATTTATAGAAAAGAACTCTGTAAATTTTTATGGAATCACCATGGTGTCTATGGGCCGGGTCAATGCAGATCCGCAGGTATATGATATATTAACACACCATAGTAAAGGAAGTTATACTAAACTGGTTCTCCGGGACGGCTGCATGGAAGGCGCACTGCTGCTGGGAAATCTTCAAAATTGCGGTGTTTACCAGTATCTGCTCCAGGAGCATAAGAGTATAGAGGGACTGGAAAAACGTCTCTTTAAACTGAGTTTTGCTGATTGGTATGGAATTGACGAAGAAACTGCGGAATATGTGTATCAGTGATAGGAAAGACATGGATATTGGGAGATGAGAAAATGACAGGACGAAAAACAGAGGAATCTGGCCAGAGCCTGGTTGAGTGTGCGATTATTCTGCCGCTACTGGTGCTGGTAATGTCCGTGGTAATTGAATTTGGCTGGATAATTATGAATCGGATGAATTTCGATAATATGGCGTTGGTGGCGGTGCATGCAAATGCCAAGACGGACAGCGGACAGGCTGCGGATTTTCTTGAAAAATATGTGCGGGATAATTTTGACAGGTTCGATGACAGCAGCCTGACAGTATCTGCATCTACTGAGGTCCAGACGTACTACTACGATGAATATGTATGGAAATCCAACCAGCACAAACATTGGCAGGTACCAATGTATTTCGATATTCTGCATACCGAAATGGATATTTCCTACGAAATGCCGTATCTGACACCGATGGGAAAGGTGCTTTTCCAGGATACGGACAATACGATGACGCTAACTACAAAAACAATGGCCAGCAGGGCTCTGGCTAATGACTCGGTTGCAGCGGTGGATGGAGGAGACGATGGTGATTAGAAGGCGTCGGACCTGCAGAGAGGGAGGTCAGGCCATTTTGGAATTTGCTCTGGTACTTCCGGTTCTCATTCTGATTATTATGGCATGTATCGAGTATGGATGGTATTTTACCAGCCGATATGAGTTAGGCACCTATTCCAGGGAGATAGGTTATAATATTAAGGAACCATTTAACCTGTACTGGAAGCATGAGACTGCTCCCAGAGACTGGGTGGATTCCTCTAAAAACAGAAAGCCTAGCTGGCTGACAGCGGATGAGAAAAGAGACTGGAGCTTTGATGAGTATGATGGCTGGTATGCATTTTCGGCGCCAGCTGCAGATGATATAATAGGGCACAATTATTATATTGCGGCAATGGATTCAAAGGATTTTTTCATTTCACGATTGAAGCATACTGGAATCGTTCTGGACGAAGATAAGGTCGATTACACAATCAACGGTGGCTGGTACATTAAGGCCGAGGCCCTTAATATGCCTATGGGAGGTGGAAGTTCCTGGAAGCAGAAGCGTAAACAGGAACGGTCTGAGTTTTATTATGTGGATGTCACAGTAGATGTATTCTATGAATATGAACCCATCACTTTTATTGGAAAGCTCCTTCTTGCTCCCAATGGAAGTGATACTGTGAGTCTTGAGGAGAGCAGCCGCTATACCTATAATTTACCGCCGTCCTGGCTGTCTAACTAGAAAGCACTAGAATAAAAGGGGCAGGCACGCTTAAGCGTAAGGGACGAAAGGAGAATGACCGTATGAGGACGAAATATTATAATCATGCTCAGGAAGAGGGCAGCGTTATGATAATAGGAGGCATGGGCCTTATCATTGCCATTATGATTATGGCGCTGCTGATGGATATGGGAATGTATTATAACAGTTACCGCAGGCTCAAGGCTGTGTCTGACTTTGCAAACGAGGAGGTTACACAGATGCTTCCTTATTATGCTTACTCTGGAGATTATGTGGAAGCATTTAACCGGAGTCTGGACGCGGCGCTGGATGGTCATGGGTACACATCAAGTAACGTGAAAAAAAGTGAAATCGACCGGAATACATCACTGAATATGTCATGGACAGTTATTGTTTCAACCGATATTATACTTGAGGATGAGTACTATTGCATGTTTGCGTCAATTATCGGTATCAATAAAATACCAATACGGGTGTCCGCAAAGAGCAGACAGCCTATGTCTATAGGTGAACCATACTACGATGGTCAGCCATATGAGGTTTGGGGAGAAGATGGGGCGGATCCTTAAAGTAACTTCATAACCTCATCTGCGAAGTAACCGTGTTTACATCCTTATAAACCGCTGCAAATGCATTTCCATAGGCTTCCGCTAAATACGCGTGGTTTTTTGCGGCTTGTACGAGTTCCTTCATGGCAATTGATACATGACAAGGATCCGGGAACAGAGATTCGTCAGCCGCCTGCAAATAGTGTCCCCAGATAATTAATTCGTCCAACTGGCTGTAAATACATTTCAAAGAGTGGCAGGGAAGCATCTGGATAAAGCTGCTCATAAGAATCTGAAACGACAGGGGAGTAGTCCGGCTGCCTTGGGCAGCCGAAAGTCTGTCCTCCATAAACAATGCAAGGTTTTCGGAAAAAGAAGAAAAGGAAGCGGCACAACTGCCTGCGGTGAGCGCTACAATCTGGAGCGCATTCATAAAATAAGTTAACCGCTCTCGAATAAGCGGTTCTGAAAAATCTATACTGCCGCTGATTGCTGTTGTTCCATTTAGTGCCACGGTCCCTTTTTTGTCGATTGTCCGGGCAAAGCCCAGGGAATTGAGCAGAGCAACCGCCCTGCTTGCCGTATCCTTCATCACACCATATTCCTCCATCAGTTTAGGGATGGAGGGAAGATACTTATGTCCGTCAAATTCCCCATTCATAATTCTGCGGATGATTGTCATGGTTAGGCGGGCATATAATTCACAGCGGTCTTTGGTTCGGAACCATGTTATCGTATCTCCCGTCTGTTCGCGTTCATCAGTATATCTGCTTAGAGCGCATAGATAATGGTCAACCCTCTCAGCCGACGCTCGGTATAAAAGTGATGTCCCGTCATGAAATTCTTCAAATTGCCTGTTCTCAATCTGATGGATGGCATTCTGCATCCAGACCTTTAAACGTTCTGCTGACAGAGCAAAGGGATTTTCCATGCCGGGTATGGGAATATATGGAATATGCAGGTAATTTTCGCTGTCCAGTTCCAAATCCATAATCAGTTGGTTATTCAGAGGGCGCAGCAATGCAGTCATAAAAAGATTGGCCTGCTTATAGAGACTGGCTAGTGACATCTGTTCAGATATCTCCCCCAGTAGATTCCGGAAATACTTAAACTCTGACTCCCCGCAGCGTTTAGCTCCTTCGCGGTAAAGAACGGGCATGAGAAGCTCCAGGCCTTTGTAGGCGTCCGCGATTCCTCTGCGGCGTTTTACTAAGAATGAGATATATTTCTTTTCAGAAGTTTGGCAGGTAACGATGGAAGGCTGCCCCTGGGCAGTGTGGATATACCCTTCTTGATTCAATATTTTCAGTACCTTTCGGATGGTCGTGATTCCCACATTATATTGCATACAAAGTTCCCGTTGGGATGGAAATATCTGCCCCGGCATATAGGCGCCGCTTAAAAACTGTATTTTAAGTATCTGAAGTGTGTATTCATATAGATTCTGACTTTGTTTCATCCGAATAATGCCTCCTCATTTTTTTATTATAGCAGTTTTGTGGACAAATTACAATTTGCTTCTCCTTTCAGTGTCTGCTGAAACTACTTGTAGTTAAAATGGGAAAGATGTATAATTACAAAGAGTATGCAAAACCATGAACGTGCTTGAGTACAATTAGAACATGGAAACAGAAACCATTATGATTATAGATGGGGGCAGTTGAATGCATATCTCACAAATGAATATATGGATGGCTACCAGGTCAGTTATTCGGTCATGACGGAAATTACCAATGTGATACATGAGACGGAACAAGTTCAGTCTGTAATTGTTTCACGGTTTTACATCAGTCCCTGTTCTGGAAGTGGCTTTATGATTAAAGATAAAATTCAAACCATATTTACATGATATTAAACCAAAGAAGAGGGAACAACATGGCTGATTTTATTGAGGAATTGGATGGAATGAATGAGCTCATATATATAGCGGATATAGATACCTATGAGCTGCTGTATATGAATACTTGCGGATTAAAGCAGTTTGGCTTAAAAAGCAGGCAGGAAATCTCAGGGCGGAAATGCTATGAAGTTCTGCAGGGAATTGATTCACCTTGCTCTTTCTGTACTAACAGTAAGCTGAGCAGGGATGAATATTATGAATGGCAGACGCAGAACCCGGTTACCAAGCATCAGTATCTGTTGAAGGATAAGCTCATTACTTATGAGGGCAGAAACGTGCGCATGGAAATTGCCATGGACATTTCAAAGTTTCTGTCACAGGAGCATCAAATCAAGGTGTTATTCGAAAATGAACAAATAGCCATGGAGTGTGCCCGTGCTTTGCAGGATACGCGGGACGACAGACAAGCAATTGAGCAGGCACTGGAACTGCTTGGGAAAAAGCTGAAGGGAGACCGTACCTATATATTTGAAATACATGATTTGCTGATGGATAATATTTACGAATGGTGTGCACCTGCAATTAAAGCACAAAAGGAGGAGCTGCAGGGGATTCCCCAGGAGGTCTGTCATCACTGGATTGAGGCCTTTGAGCAGAGAAAACCGTACATTATCAGCAACCTGGAAGAGCATGCCGAAATAGAGCCTGCCGAGTATGAGCGTCTTAAGCCGCAGGGCATACACTCATTGATTACGGTACCGCTGTTTGATCAGGATCAGCTTTTTGGATTTATTGGGATTGATAACCCTCCGTATGAAAATGGCAGCAACATCATTGAGATTTTTCAGATACTGGCATATTTTATCCAGGCGGTCTTAATCCGTATGCGCACCAACGAAAAGCTCCGCAAAAAAACTTATATGGATGAATTGACAGGTTCAAAAAATCAGAATGCCTATCTGCATGAAGTGGAAATACTGAATGCCCAGCTTCAGTTTGATAAACAGAATGCGGAAAACGTTGGAATGGGAGCTGTTTTTGTGGATGCCAATGGTCTGAAGGAGATAAATGATACGGTCGGCCATGAAGCAGGAGATAAGCTGCTTATCCATATTGCGCAGAAAATCATGCAGTTTTTCCCCGCAAAGCATGTGTACCGCACTGGCGGTGATGAATTTGTTGTTCTGTCCAATCATGTTGAGGAGAATGCATTCCTTCAAGAGGCAGTAAAGCTACGGGACAGCTTACGTGAGTTCGAGGCTGGTCAGGGTGATAAAGCCGCTGTGGGGGTCTGTTGGTCCCGTGATGCTGTTTATGTAGAAGAAATTGTAAACAAGGCTGAATCAGAGATGTATGAATCAAAAAAACAGTATTATAAAAAGGGATGCCGAAAGGTCCGCTCCTTTTCTGAAGATTATGATTTACTGGATACCTATACCACCCTATCGTTTAAGGACTCGGATGTAATATTGGAAGCGACCAAGTTACTGCATCTGATTGTTGAGCGTTGGAATGAAGAACAGCTGAGAATGATGCTGGATGATGATTTTATCTTGTTTGAAGAAGAATATCAAAAGGTGTTCCGAGGCAGGGAGGCAATCACCTTCCTGAAAAAGCAGCAGGAAGGAAATGATGGACAGAAATTACGTGATATGCAGTTCTTTCGTAAGCGTATTGTCAAGGGAGTCAGCATTTTAAGCTGTTACGGACAGTTGGATGTGAAAAACAAAGAAGGGAAAACCTGCAGTATACCAGTGGATGCAACCCTGATGCTGGTACAGAAAAATGGACGTATTAAATGTTTGTATATGCACAGTACCAATATTGGCCGGCACAAAGAATATGAGGAATATTTCCAGCGAAACGCCAACACGGCGTATTCAAATCTGATGGCAGAGTTTGCTGACGGAACCAACTCTTTGATTAAGCCAGATGATGCTTTGAATTCATGCAGCCTTCTGATGAATGCCTTTGAGCTGCTGCTGCAAAAATATAGTAACGTATACTTTGTCAACATAAATGCGGATTTTTATATAACACTCAGATCAGAGAATAAGTTCCAGCCCCTGGTTGGTTCGTCAGGCAGCTTCACCTGTATTAATGTAAACTATGCAGAACAGTACATGGACGAAATAAATAAAATTAAATACCACAACTTTACCAGCAGAAAAAATCTGCTGGACAATTTGGAAGAGGGAAACAGGTTCATTTCCATGACCTTCTTTGTAGATAAGGATAGCGACAAAAAAGGCAGGGAGGTTGAGGTGGATATCTGGTTGGGGGATCTGTCAGGGGAAGCTTCCTGTATTTTTGCTTTTAAAAACATTACTGAACACCCAAATTCCATTGAGTTTATAGAAACAGATAATCTGACCGGTTTAGCCAGCTATGAAAAATTCCGCAAAAATGGGCAGGACCTGATTGACCAAAAGTTAGGGAGATTTGCAATTGTTTCAATTGATTTCCAAAATTTTAAGTACATTAATGAGGTTACAGGCTACAAAACAGGTGATAAAATCCTGAAGAATTTTGCTGCTAATTTGATGAATATGCAAGGCCTGCATACGAGGGTGACAGCAGACCATTTTCTGACAATGCTTGCTTATGACCAGGATTCAAATTATGTGATTGAAAATGTGAGCCGGAACGTTGAACAATTTACGATGTCCCGAAGTGTCCAGAGTGAAGACATTAAAGTTGTTCTGCGCACGGGTATCTACTTTGTGGAAGAAAACTGCACTAACATTGATACCGCGATTGACAATGCTAACATTACCCGGCAGTCCATAGGACAGACTTTCAGTAATGAGATTGCAGTTTATAATGAGGCGTTTGTCAGACAGAAAAGTCTTCAGAGTAAAATACTGGCCAGGATGGAACCATCACTGGAGAACGGAGATTTTCAGGTATGGATGCAGCCGAAGATAGACCTTAAGACGGGAGAACTCTGCGGTGCAGAAGCATTAAGCCGTTGGATGAACAATGGAACTGTCTGTTTCTATCCCGATGAGTTTATTCCTATTTTTGAGAATAATGGTTTTATCACCAGCCTTGATCTCTATGTTTTGGAGACTGTATGTAAGAATATAGCCCAATGGAAAGAACTGGGCTGGGATGACATGGCCAGAATCAGCATCAATCTGTCTGTCATGGATATTATGAGGGATGGTGTGGTCGATTCCATCAAAAGAATCGTCAATCGCTATCATGTGGACTACAAGCTGCTGGAATTTGAATTAACTGAGACAGGTTATTTCCAAAATTTCAATACGGCGGCGTATGTAATGAAGGAACTTCAGGATTTGGGATTTTTCACTTCAGTGGATGATTTTGGAAGCGGTTACAGCGTAATGAATATGCTGGTTAATATGTCTGCAAATACGATTAAAATTGACCGGGCATTTATGCTCAATTCTATCAAGACAAAAGCAGGCTGCACGCTTCTTGAACGCATCATTGGTATTGTGCACGAATTAGGATACAGTGTATTGTGTGAGGGAATAGAAACGCAGGAGCAACTCGATTTGCTGCGGAAAATGGGATGCGACGAAGGGCAAGGCTACCTTTTTGCAAAGCCGATGCCAATGAATGAGTATTTCAATACATATAAAAACAGGTAACTGCAGTGAAGCATCGTATCGTGAAACCTTAACCGTAAATACATTGCAGTAGAAAGAAAATCTGTATAAGAAGAGCATTGAAACACTGTCCTGATGTTTCTGTGCTCTTTTATTTATGATGACATTGTGATAAAAAGACAACTACAAAGGCTATTTACCCATATATAAAATTGAGATTTACAGTAACTCAGCTTGCTATTCGTTTTCTAATATGTTATATTAAATCGAGAATAAAGATGATTATGATAAAGGTTGGCGGAACAACTAAGGGCTGAGATAACCAGTTTGAACAGCCGGACAGGTGCATATGCTGAAAAACTTGCCGGAAAGTTTAGGTTACATGGGTGGAAGTCCCGGGAGATATAGAACAGATGAACCAGCAATCATTGCCCAAAGCCGCTGCCATGTTACAGGAAAAAAAGCATAAAGGAAAATAACAGGAGGAAAAGAAAATGGCAGGAACAGGAATTACAGGTATGTTAATTACTTTTGTGGGGGGAATCATCCTAATCATGGTTCTGGTAATCGTACTTATTTTATATCACAAAAGGCAGGTGGAAAGGACTTCCGCCCCCTTTCCTCAGGTAATTCAGGACGCGGCAGTGATGGCGGTTCCAGAAACGGAGGATTTTGATAAATTCCTGGTAAGGGGAATCAAGGATGCAGGCCAGTCACTGAAGGGTTATGAGAGGATTCAGAGCGGTTATGATTCGCTGCCCAACTACATTATCTGCTATCGAGGTAATGAAATGTATATTTTGACGGCAAAATATTCCTCCCGGAGAAGAATTGATGTGGATACAGAGAGAATTCTGCACTTTACCAAAGAGCAGATTAAAGAGATTAAGATTGGTATGGGAAAAGTGGATATCATCTTTAAAAATAAGATGTTTTTTGTTGCGGCAGTAAGCCCGAATCTAATTGCTCCACAGACGGAACAGTATGGGGGATTTATGAAATATATTAAAAATCTGGCGGCAGAGGTGAAGGCTTAAGTAAATGGAAAGATTTGGAGGAATGATGGCCGCTTTATCGGGGCGGATGGATAACAGTCAAGAATTGGAGCTTCGTATCCAGGGAAACATATCCAGACGGTTTGAACAGGCGTTGCAGTTTTTAAGGCACAGTTTGCTGGCAGTTGAATATGGCGTCAAGAGGAGAAGATTATGTATCTGATTGTGTTTTTAAGTGTTCCATTGGTGAGTGTACTTATATGTATTAAACTGATTGAGAAAAAGGCTGAGAAAAAACATGAGGCGTTTTTACAGGTAGTGAGGGAAGGCGCGGAAACCGCAGTTCCGGAAACTGCCGGGTTTGAAAGCGTTATTGCACAAGGGGCAAAAGATATAGTTTCCTCGTTTAAAGGTTATGGCCGGATCCAGACCGGTTATGATTCTTTGCCCATCTTTATTGTCCGCTACAGGGAAAATGAAATGTATATTATGACGGTGCCTTATCCTTCCAGTACAGAGATGGAGGTGGACCAGGATTTCATTTTACATATCACAACGGATATTCTACAAAAAGTAGAGCTCGGAGCTATGGGAAAAGTCTCTTTTTATTTTAAGGGCAGCAACCGTATCTTTGCAATGACAGTGACTGAGTATGCAATTCCTCTTATGATGCAGGCAGCTGACAGTGAAAAATTCAAATCATATATAAAAGCATTTGCAGAAAGGGTAAAATAGCGGAGCAGAGTTATGTTATTTTATGTATGAGGGCCGATACAGGTCCAGAAACTCAGCTATTACTATGCTAAAAAAATAAATCGTATAGTAGATCTGCCGCTTCGCAGGCATAGATGAATCTTTACAAAACAGGAATTGCAGTGTATGGTATGACAATACACTGCAATTCCTGTTTTAAGTATCTGCTGCGGTTTCTGTGCAGTGGCGGTGAGTAGACCAGCATATTATGATGCCTGATACATGGTTATGTGTGGTATATCATGATGCAAAAGACACATCATCCCCGCCGCTACATCATACGCACCAGGCCAATAACCTTGCCCAGAATCTCCACGGTTTCTGTAATGATAGGATCCATGGCATCGTTCTCCGGCTGGAGGCGGTAATGTCCGTTCTCCTTATAAAAACGCTTGACCGTGGCTGAATCATCCACCAGGGCTACAACAATCTCCCCATTGGCCGCAGTGGGACACTGCTCCACAATCAGTTTGTCGCCGGGCAGGATTCCGGCGCCAATCATGCTTTCGCCCTTAACCTTTAACATGAACGTCTCCGCGTTGGGAAGAATCTCTGCCGGGAAGGGGAAGTAGTCCTCAATCCGCTCCTCCGCAAGAATGGGTTCTCCGGCAGCTACGGTTCCTACAAGAGGGATATTCACCATCTCTCTGCGGTTAAAATTAAAGGTGTCGTCTAAAATCTCAATGGTCCTGGGTTTGGTAGGGTCACGCCGTATGTAGCCCTTTTCCTCCAGGGCGGACAGATGGGAGTGAACGGAAGAAGTGGACTTTAAATGTACTGCCTCGCAAATCTCCCGCACAGCCGGCGGATATCCCTTCTGTAAAATAGTCTCTTTGATGTATTCTAAAATCTCCTGCTGCTTAGAAGTAATTTTATCCTGTGCCATAATCAACCTCCTGCGTTTTCTATATTAATAGTAACATATGTTCGATAAAAATGCAAACCTTTGTTCGTTTTTTGCTGGGAACACTTGACAAACATTTGTTCTGGTAGTATAGTATGGATATACAAAAGAACAAACGTTCTGTATTGCGCGCAAGAAGGAACCGCCCCAGGGAGGTTACCATATGAGAGTGAGAAAGAGAAGGTTGGCAGCTACATGTTTTACGGTTATACTGTTTGTCTCCATTATTATGGGACGCACCATGTTTACTTCCATGGCCAAAGAGGAGGGGAGCAGGAGTACTCCCTATTATAAGAGCGTCCGTATCCAGGAAGGGGACAGTCTTTGGGAAATTGCCCGTCAGTACAGAGAAGGCAGTTCCATGAGTATGGATGAGTATGTAAATCAGCTCAGGCAGATGAACGGTCTTAAGAAGGACACCATCCATACAGGGCAGTATCTGACCGTAGTATATTTTGAGTAAACCAGGTTAGATTCCGCACCTATAATATGATATACATCTAAACCCTTTGGAGGTATCCGGCCAGCTCCAAAGGGTTTTATCTTTTCATGGATTTTCTTTGTATTCCGGTTACATTTTTACCCGGAAATTTCCAAAAGTTCCATATTATATAATTTTGTAACGTTTTATTGTGCAAAATGATACAAATTTCTTTCTTGATGTTAAGATGCCGTGAAAATGAATATTATGTGTCGTGATATATTACACAAATTACAGAATGAAATCTTCTTAGATTTGTAATATTTTCTTTTTTATAACATTTATATTATCAATTTATAAATAATATGTATTTGAAATTATTAAATAAGGTGTCTATAATAGGCAAAAGCAAACGAGAAGAGAAAGGGGGTTGTTTAGTATGAACGGTTTAGTGGAATCACTGATGGAAGAGCTTAACTGCAATGTGGTGTTCACCATACCGCTGTTTGGCGGTATTGATGTGATGGAATCCGTGGTAGTGACATGGATCATCATGGCGATTATGATGATAGCTTCCCTGATACTGGTCCATGGCCTGAAGGTAAGGAACATAAGTAAGAAACAGGCTGCTCTGGAGAGCGGTATGTCTTTTATCTATGATTTTTTTGAAGGGCTTTTGGGAAAGGAAGGAAAGGCTTATATACCATATCTGATTACAGTGGTGATATACATAGGAATTGCCAATATGATTGGACTTCTTGGCTTCAAGTCGCCAACCAAGGATTTGAATGTGACCGTTTCCCTGGCTGTTATGAGTATTGTTCTGGTGGAAGTGGCCGGCATCCGTAAGAAGGGTGTCAGGGGATGGATTAAAAGCTTTGCGGAGCCCATTGCCATCATAGCGCCAATCAATGTGCTGGAGCTGTTTATACGGCCATTGTCCCTGTGCATGCGGTTGTTCGGCAACGTGCTGGGCGCCATTGTTGTCATGGCACTCATCAAGCATTTGCTGCCGTTAATTGTGCCGCTGCCATTCAGCTTCTATTTTGATATATTTGATGGAGTGATACAGGCATATGTATTCGTGTTCCTCACATCACTATATATAAAAGAAGCCATTGAGGATTAAGTTTGCAGCCTTATGGAAAAAGAAAATATTGAGAGAAAAAGGAGAGTCTTATTATGACAGGATTAATCGCATTAGGAGCAGGTGTTGCAGTTGTTACAGGTATTGGAGCAGGTATAGGTATCGGCTTGGCCACTTCCAAGGCAGTGGACGCTATTGCAAGACAGCCTGAGGCAGACGGCAAGATTACAAAGGCACTTCTGTTAGGATGCGCCCTTGCTGAGGCAACCGCCATTTACGGCTTTGTCATCGGCCTTTTAATCATTCTGTTCTTAAAATAATTTATAGCAGGAAGGCGACTTAATATGTTAAATTTAAACATTTGGAATGTAGCCTTTACGGTTATTAACCTACTGGTTTTATATCTGTTTATGAAGCACTTCCTGATTGGTCCGGTGCGCAGTATACTGGATGAGAGGAAGCAGATGATTGAGCACGACCTGGACGAGGCAAAGAACAGGGAAACGGAAGCGCGTCAGATGAAGGAGCAGTATCAGGCCTCCATCGGCAATGCAGATGAAGAAGCTTCAAGAATCATCGAGGAAGCCAGGAACAGGGCTGCCGCAGAGTACGAGAAGGTTCTGGCCCAGGCCAGGGCAGACGCTGCCAAAAAGATGGAAGAGGCAGACCGTACCATTGCCCTGGAGCGCGAGAAAGCCATGAATGACCTGAAGGCCGGAGTGGCCGGTTTGGCCATGACAGCTGCTGCCAAGCTGATTAGCGAGCAGAGCGCACCGGACAGCGACAGGAACCTATACAACCGCTTTTTAGCAGAATCAGGTGAAGGAAATGACTGAGACAGCCAGAACGTATGCCATTGTTCTATATGAACTGGGCATACCGGAAGAGATGGTCAGGGAAGCTGTAAAGCTGCTTAAGGAGAATCCGGAACTTCCGGAGGTCCTTAATAGCCCGGTGGTTCCCCTGAAAAGTAAGCATGCCGTTATTGAGAAGGTGTTCAGGGAACCGGAATTTTCCGCACTGATGGTACGTTTCTTAAAAAAGGCTTGTGATGCGGGATGCATCGGACAGACAGAGGAGATTGCAAAAGCCCGTGACGCCTATGCCAGAATGGCGGCCGGTGTTATGGATGCCGAGCTTCACTATGTTACCATGCCGGGTGCGGCCCAGATTACAGGAATGAAACAGTTTCTGTGCAGGAAATATAACAAAAAAGATGTGAACATCCGATTGGTGAACCAGCCGGACCTGGTGGGCGGTTTTGTCCTAAAGGCCGGGGATACAGAATATGACTACAGCCTGAAGGGGCAGCTGGTAAGGCTGGGCCGGGCTGTGGTAAGATAGGAGTCTTGATATGAGCACAATCAGTTCCCAGGAAATCATCTCCATTATTAAGAGTGAGATTGAGAATTTTGACATGCATGCCGGACAGGAACAGGAAACTGGTTCTGTTATCTGGGTAGGAGACGGCATAGCAATTGTATACGGCATTGAACATGCCATGTACGGGGAAATCGTTATATTTGAAAATGGTGTTAAGGGAATGGTCCAGGATATCCGCAGGAATGAGATTGGCTGTATCCTTTTCGGAAAGGATACAGGAGTGGGCCAGGGCACCAAGGTGGTCCGCACCAGGAAAAGGGCAGGCGTGCCTGTGGGAAGCGGATTCTTAGGCAGGGTGGTCAACGCTCTGGGAGAGCCCATTGACGGACTGGGCCCTGTAAAGGAAGAAGATTATCTTCCGGTGGAGGAGGAAGCTCCCGGTATTGTGGACAGGAAATCAGTGGGAGTTCCCATGGAGACAGGTATTCTTGCCATTGACTCCATGTTTCCCATAGGCCGCGGCCAGAGAGAATTAATCATTGGAGACCGGCAGACCGGTAAGACCTCCATTGCCATGGATACCATACTGAACCAGAAGGGCAAGGATGTGGTCTGCATCTATGTGGCCATTGGCCAGAAAGCATCCACCGTGGCAAAGCTGGTTTCCACCCTTAAGAAGAACGATGCCATGGATTATACCATTGTCATGTCGTCCACGGCCAGTGAGGCAGCGCCCCTTCAGTACATAGCACCCTATGCCGGGACTGCCATGGCTGAATATTTTATGCATCAGGGGAAGGACGTTCTGATTATTTACGATGACCTGTCCAAGCACGCAGTGGCCTACAGGGCATTGTCCCTGCTGTTAGAGCGTTCTCCGGGCCGTGAGGCTTATCCGGGCGACGTGTTCTATCTTCATTCACGTCTTCTGGAACGTTCCAGCAGACTTTGTGATGAAAAGGGAGGCGGCTCCATTACAGCCCTTCCCATCATTGAGACACAGGCAGGGGATGTATCGGCCTATATCCCTACCAATGTTATATCTATTACAGACGGTCAGATATTCCTGGAAAGCGACCTGTTTTTCTCCGGCATGAGGCCGGCTGTGAACGTGGGACTTTCCGTGTCACGTGTAGGCGGTGCAGCCCAGACAAAGGCCATGAAGAAGGCATCGGGAAGTATCCGTATCGACCTGGCGCAGTACCGGGAGATGGAGGTATTCACCCAGTTCAGTTCTGATCTGGATGAGGCTACCAAGGAGCAGCTGGCTTACGGAAAGCGGCTTATGGAGCTGCTTAAGCAGCCTCTGGGAAGGCCCCTCAGCTTGCATGAACAGGTCATTACCCTCTGCGCGGCGACCCACAAGGTCATGCTTTCCGTAGAGGTTTCGGATATTAAGGAATTCCAGATGAACATGCTGGCCTGGTTTGATGAAAAGCATCCGGAGATTGGAAAAGAAATCGAGGAGACCAAGGTCCTGGGCGATGACTTGATAAACCGTATTGTGGATGCTGCAAACCAGTATAAGACAAACCAATATAAGGCGTCCGTCTGACCAGGAAGAAGGAGTTAATATGGCAAATGCAAGAGAAATCCTAAGCCGTATGAAAAGCGTCCAGGATACCCGGAAGATTACCAATGCCATGTACCTGATTTCCTCCACCAAGCTTAAGAAAAGCAAGAAACTTCTGGAGGAAACAGAGCCTTACTTCTATAGCCTTCAGGATTTGATACGCCGTATCCTGCGCCATATGCCGGATGTAGAGCATTTTTACTTCAATCCCAGGAAGGAAATCAAGGAGGAGGACAGGGTAAAGGGGCTGATTGTCATTACCGGTGATAAGGGATTGGCAGGCGCTTACAACCATAATGTGCTGAAGATGGCCCATGAGTGGATGGAACAGAGTAAGAACCACCGGCTTTATGTGGTGGGAGAACTGGGACGCCATTATTTTGAGGCCAGACATGTCCAGGTGGAGGAGCAGTTCCATTACACGGTACAGAATCCCACCATGCATCGCGCCCGTCTGATTTCCTCTACTATATTGGAGGATTACGAGGAAGGACGTCTGGATGAGGTTTGGATTATATATACACAGATGATGAACAGCATGCAGATGGAAGCGGAGATGACAGAGCTTCTTCCCCTTAAACGTGAGGATTTCAGCAATATCGTTATCCCTGCGGATATCATCCAGGAGGAGATACAGATGGTGCCTTCCCCCAGCGCCGTCATGGACCATGTGGTCCCCAACTATGTGACCGGATTCATATTCGGTGCCCTGGTGGAGTCCTTCTGCAGCGAGCAGAATGCCAGGATGATGGCCATGCAGTCTGCCAGCGACAATGCCAACGCAATTTTAAATGACTTGTCTATAGAGTACAACCGTGTGAGGCAGGCGGCTATTACCCAGGAAATCACAGAGGTAATCAGCGGTGCAAAGGCACAAAAAAAGAAACAATCGTAAATTCGTAAATATAAAAGGAGGCAGCCATGAGCAAGGGAAAAATTATACAGGTCATGGGACCTGTGGTTGACGTGGCTTTTGAGGATGATGGACTTCCCCATATCAAGGATGCCCTGGTGGTGGATAATCAGGGTAAGAAGTGCGTCATAGAAGTGGCCCAGCATGTAGGCGGCAATGTGGTGCGCTGCATTATGCTGGCATCCAGCGACGGCCTGTGCAAGGATATGGAAGTGGAACCAACAGGCGCCGGTATTCAGGTTCCTGTAGGCGAGAAGACCCTGGGGCGTCTCTTCAACGTATTGGGCGAGACCATTGACGGAGGAGAGAGCCTGGAAGGCGAGGATAAGTGGGTCATCCACAGGGACCCGCCGTCTTTTGAGGACCAGAGCCCTGTTGTGGAGATGTTGGAGACTGGTATTAAGGTAATTGATTTGCTGGCCCCCTATGCCAAGGGAGGAAAAATAGGTCTCTTTGGCGGCGCAGGTGTGGGCAAGACCGTACTGATACAGGAGCTGATAACCAATATAGCAACGGAACACGGCGGATACTCCATTTTCACGGGCGTGGGAGAGCGTTCCCGTGAGGGAAATGACCTGTGGACCGAGATGAGGGAGTCAGGGGTGCTGGAAAAGACAGCCCTGGTATTCGGACAGATGAATGAACCTCCGGGGGCCCGTATGCGTGTGGCCGAGACAGGGCTGACCATGGCTGAGTACTTCAGAGATGTGGAGCATCAGAACGTACTTCTGTTTATTGACAACATATTCCGTTTTGTCCAGGCCGGTTCCGAGGTATCCGCCCTGTTGGGGCGTATGCCTTCGGCTGTGGGATATCAGCCTACCCTGGCCACTGAGGTGGGCGAATTACAGGAAAGGATTGCGTCCACCAAGAATGGTTCCGTTACTTCGGTCCAGGCTGTTTATGTGCCTGCTGATGATTTGACTGACCCGGCGCCTGCTACTACCTTTGCACATCTGGATGCCACCACGGTATTGTCCAGAAAGATTGTGGAGCAGGGCATTTATCCGGCTGTAGACCCTCTGGAATCCACCTCCCGTATCCTGGAAGAGGATGTGGTTGGGAAAGAGCACTATGAGGTGGCAAACAAGGTGCAGCAGATGCTTCAGAAGTATAAGGAGCTGCAGGACATCATTGCCATTCTGGGTATGGAGGAGCTGTCTGAGGATGATAAGCTGACTGTAAACCGGGCCAGAAAGATCCAGCGGTTTCTATCCCAGCCATTCCATGTGGCGGAAAACTTTACCGGTGTACCTGGTAAATATGTGCCTGTAAAAGAAACGATCCGGGGATTCAAGGCCATCATTGACGGCGAGATGGATGAGTACCCGGAGGCTGCATTTTTCAATGTGGGTACCATTGACGAAGTTGCGGAGAAGGCCAAGACCCTGGAGCATCATGAGGCTTAACCAGGACTGTCTGACGCAGAAAGGAGCCGGGATATGTCTGCATTTTGGCTGAAAATTGTAGCCAGCGACCACATATTTTATAATGGACATTGTTCATATCTGGCAGTGCCAGCACCGGACGGTGAGATGGGCATTATGCCTCACCATGAGGCTATGATTCTGGCTATCCAGGAGGGGAACCTCCGTTTTAAGGTGCCGGAGGAAACAGAATGGCATCAGGCCATTGTGGGCCGCGGGATCCTGCAGGTGGCTAATAACCGTGTGACCATGATTGTGGACACAGCGGAGCGGCCTGAGGACATTGACGAGGTCAGAGCCAGGGAGGCGCTGGAGCGCGCACAAGAGCAGCTGCGCCAGCAACTGAGCCTGAGGGAGTTCAAGATGTCCCAGGCATCCATGGCAAGGGCGCTTACCAGGCTAAAGGGAAGCCATCTGAAGGAACTTAAGTGACGGAAGAATAAGAGCTTGATTTATAGCAGCTTGATTATAGTAATATGTAAGATATGATGGTAAGAGAAGTATTAAGGTATGGCTGTGGGACTGAAATGTCCTACAGCCATTTTGAATTTTGTATGAGAAAATTGCAGAAGTCCATGACGATAGGATTGTCCTTGCCGAGAGGAGAACACATGAGGATAATCTGACGGCGGCATACCTGATCTCTGATGGGAAGCAGCTTTACCGGGGAGTGGGGAGACATGGGGCCCCATTCGCCGCCCAATGGTCCCCAGGAGTACTGGGGCCAGAATCCGATGCCAAGGCCGGCAGCAATCAGGTTCCTGACTGACTCTGTGGTATCACTTTCAAAAATTACGTTAGGGACAAAATCCGCCTCTGAAAAGTAGCTGTTGCATATCTGGCGGATGGGCCTGGAACCGGCCAGACATATGTATCCCGCATTCCTTGTGTCAGCCAGATTGATAGAATCCTTATCCCCATAGGGAGAATGTGTGGGGACTGCCAGATACAGGTCCTCTTCCAGCATAACCATGTAATCCTCATAATCAGTATTTTTTAAGTCTGACCGCACCGCAGACACGCATAAATCATAGTCCGAATGGTTTTCAGCCTGGTACAGCTGGAAATTTACATCTGGCCGCAGGGCCCTGTAGGCAATAATCCGGTTGGTAATCAGGGTGGAGGCCGCCAAAAGCTTTAAATGGATGGTATGGCTGGACATGTACTGGTCGGCCCTCAGTTCGCCGGGAATCCGGTCCAGGGCGCTTACAATGGGAATCAGCCGCTTTTGAAGAAGGCGTCCGGCTTCATTCAGTTCCACACTTCTGCTTTTTCTCTCAAAGAGCGGCACACCCAGCTCTGCCTCTAACCGGTGGATGGCCTGAGAGAGGGCTGGCTGCGCTATCTGAAGATGTTCGGCCGCCTTAGTCATATGCTGGTATTCAGCGGCTGTCAAAAAATATCGTAATTGCAGTAATTCCATATGTCACCTCAGAGATATGATTTTACGAACAGGGGAGCCCCGCCCGGGTATCCGACTATTATATAACAGAATTCAAAAAAATGCATTCAAATTTTAAATGAGAAAAAAACTCTCATATAATTTAAGATATGAGAAAAAAACTCAATACAATAGAAGATGAAAAAACTCAAAGAAAATGAGAATTATTCCCTGTTTCAGCTATTGTAAATTCATGTGTGGTCTGATAATATTGTATTGAAGTTAGTCATGACTAACGAAGAAGGCGATATGGGAGAATATTTTAAAGGAAATATGTCTGAGGGGAATAGGCCAAGGGATGAGTAATCAGAGGCAGATTGAACCTATGAATCTCTCGGGTGTAAAAAAATTCTGAGACAGGCGGAGGTAATTCGTGAGCAGGGAAACCTTACATCTAATGTTAAAGCTGAATACGGAAGATTTGGATACCCAGGTGGCATTGCAGTGCGCGCCGTTACTGACAGGTATGAAGATATCAAACCTTCTAACGGTAGGACGTTCCAAAAGGGCGGCGGTTCTGGAATTGTTTAAAGAAACAGCCGTGTCCTGCTGCATTCTGTATGAATCATCTGAGAAAACCACTTTTCTTCTTTATATCAGGCCGGCTCTTGAAGCGTATCTGTCCCGGCCTGAGGTAAAGGTCCTTATGGAACGCTTTGGTTACAGGGGATGGGATTTGGAAGAGATTTTAAGCCTTGTGTCCATCAAATATGAGGAGCACATGGAAGACTGCGCCGGGTTCCCTCATGAGATAGGTCTGTTGTTGGGTTATCCTGCCAAGGATGTGACAGGATTTATCGAGAATAACGGAAAGAATTTCCTTTATATAGGATACTGGAAGGTTTATTCGGATCTTTCTGAGTGCAAGCGCATATTTCAGTCATACAATCATGCCCGTGAGCACATTATCCATATGGTTTCCCGCGGTATGAAGATTGATGCAATCTTAAGGATACACAATCTGAATCAATATAAATCAATGACAATATAAGGAGGATATACGACATGAATCAGATTATGGTAGTTTACTGGTCACAGACAGGCAACACAGAGGCCATGGCCAATGCGGTGGCGGAAGGCATCAGGAAGGCCGGAAAGGATGCCCTGGTGACAGAGGTCTCCAATATTTCGGCAGATGCGCTGAAGGATGCAGGCGTTTTTGCTCTGGGATGCCCGGCTATGGGAGCAGAAGTCCTGGAAGAGAGTGAGATGGATCCGTTTGTGGCAGAGGTGGAGACGTTTGCTTCCGGTAAGCATATTGGTCTCTTTGGCTCCTATGGATGGGGTGATGGAGAGTGGATGCGCGACTGGCAGGCCCGTATGGCCAATGCAGGAGCCGACGTAGTGGGAGGAGAAGGCGTCATTGCCCAGGAGAGTCCGGGCGAAGATGCACTCAATCATTGCAGGGAGCTGGGAGAGGCTCTGGCGGCCGCAGAAGTATAATGCAGAATCATAATTGCAGATACCATGTCTTTTGGCAGACCTTTCGGTTTGCCTTTTTTTGGCGCTATGGTATAATGATGGAATGGTGTCATGATTTTATAAAAGCAGCAGGGGGATATAAAACTTATGGAAAACTCAGAAGGCAGAGGCAGGATTAACCGAAAGGAGGGCAGAGGATGCAGAAGGAGCTCCATCTCTTTTAAAATCAGCCTGAGCCTTTTACTGGTACTGATTCCCTTTTTAATTATACTTATTACCATGGCCTGTGTCATGGCAGCCGGGGCCATTTCCGCCCTGAATGACAAAATACTGGAGGTTCAGACAGATTATGCAGTCTCCAGCGTGGATGACTTTTTCAGCAGCAAGGTTACAGCAGCCGGCATGTTTCGGGATAATGATGATTTGCAGACATATTTTGCATCTGTCTCCAGGGAGGAAGATATCAGTGCTTATAACCAACTGGACGATGTGCTGAGGGTGCTTAATAGTGCTTTGGTTCAGATGGGGGAAAAGGAGAAGGTGATGGAGGCCTGGGTGGCAGATCCAAGGACAGACAGCTACCTTCTGTCAAACGGCAGTGTGGTGGACGCCGGTTTGGAGGATACTCAATGGTATGAATCTGTGATTTCAGGGGGAAGTACCATCATAACAGAACCATTTCTGGATCCGGCCACTCATGAGATGATTGTCTCCATCGTGTCACCGGTGGTATCCGGGAATGGTTCAGAGATAACAGGTCTTTTTGGATTTGACGTATACCTGGATACACTTAAGCAGACACTTTCCGATATAAAGGTAGGAGAGGCAGGATACCTGGAGTTGATTTCCAACAGCTCGGATTACATCTACAGCGACGACCCCACTGCATCCGGCAAAAATGTCAGTGAGATAAAAATATCGGATGATTATAAAAACAAGGTAAAAAATAATTACAATGGATTTGCGGATTTTACATATTCCGGCGTCAAATACACAGCCATGTTCCGGAACTGTGATACAACGGACTGGCTGGCCGTGGCCACGCTGCCTTTGTCAGAAGTAAACCACACCCGCAATTATCTGATAGAGACAATGGCGTTCGTGTCCATTCTGATGCTGGCCCTGCTGGTCCTGCTGATTGTATTTGCGGTCCGCAGGGTGCTGAAGCCTCTGGGGGGCATCAGCGCCAGTATGGAGGCATTTTCCAGGGGGAATCTGGATGTGGATATACGGGCTGCCGGGGATGATGAGATTGGAAGACTATCTGAAAGCGTCCGTTCCTCAGTGCGCTCCTTAAAGGATATCATCGAGGATATCACCTATATACTGACAGAGGTTTCGGCGGGAAACCTGGCTGTGCCGGTGGAGGGGAATTATATAGGTGATTTCAGGTTTATCCGGGAAGCTCTGGAGCAAATCATCGCTTCTCTGAATGATACCTTAAGGCAAATAAACATCTCGGCAGAGCAGGTTTCCTGCGGTTCGGAACAGGTTTCCGCGGGGGCCCAGACACTGTCCAGGGGGGCTGCGGAACAGGCAGGATCCGTGGAGGAACTGGCAACTGTTATCAATGACCTTTCCCAGAAGATTACATCCAATGCCGACCTCGCCTCAGAGGGCAGCCGCTTGGCCGCAAATGTGGGAGAGGAGGCTGTAAAAAGCGATGGCAGGATGCAGGAGCTGCAGAACGCCATACACAATATTAAGACCAGTACCTTTAAAATACGTGAAATCATCAGGACCATAGAGGATATTGCGTTTCAAACCAACATACTGGCTATCAATGCTGCTGTGGAGGCTGCACGGGCCGGGGACGCGGGGAAGGGATTTGCCGTGGTGGCAGGGGAGGTCAGAAACCTGGCATCCAAAAGCGCCCAGGCATCCAGGAATTCAGTTGACCTTATCACCCATTCGTTAAAGGCAGTGGAGGATGGGACACTAATTGTGGACGCCACAGCTGTTTCCATGCGAAATGCATTGAACGGGGTGCAGAATGTGGTAAAGACCATGGACGATATAGCGTCTGCTTCCAGGGAACAGGCGTATTCCGTGGAACAGGTGACCCGGGAGATGGAACAGATAGCAGGCGTGATTCAGGAGAATTCAGCCACGGCCGAGGAAAGCGCGGCAGCCAGCGAGGAGCTTTCAGCCCAGGCGCTGCTGCTGAAAGGACTTTTAGAGCGGTTCCGTTTTGACAATACGGATGTACTGTGACAGGATTTTGTCATCAACCCTTATCATTTGTTCTTGACACCTACATATAGTAGGTGTAAACTGAGTATAAGAACTACAAAATGTAGGTGAAAGGGGTTGGTCAGATGGAGAAGGAAATATCACTGCCTGAGGCGCAAATGGAGGTTATGGAGGTCATCTGGGACAAAGGAGGAAGGACCATGTTCGGCGTTCTGGGGGAGGAACTGGCAGCCAGGGGAAAGTCTTGGAAGGCCAATACCATTCTGACTCTGTTATCACGTCTGACTGAAAATGGTATGCTGACCGTGCGCAAGCAGGGCAGGCTGAACGAATATGTTTCCCTGGTGTCCAGGGAGGAGTACCGGCAGACCCAGGCCCGGCTTCTGGTAGACCGGATATTTGGCGGAGACACAAAGCATCTGATATCCGCTCTTGTCAGTCAGGAATATCTGACAGAGGAGGATTATGAGGAGCTGAAGGCGTTCTGGGAGAAGGGAGGAGATAAGGGATGAATATGTGCCTGAAGATGCTCTTTACCCTGTCACTGTCAGGAACAGCACTGATTTTGGTGCTCCTTGGAGCCACACGGATATTTGGCAGCCATATGGGGCGCAGATGGCAGTATTACATCTGGCTGGCAGCCGTGCTCAGGCTGCTTTTGCCCATACCATCCCCGGCCGGCCTTATCTTTCCGGATGCTTTAAGCAGCGGGATGTCCGCCGGCCTTCTGTCTGACGGGGGGAATCTTTATGCCTGGATGGATGGACGTTCCGGCAGCGGAAATCCTGCGGGACAGCCGGAATCGGTTATGGGAGTGCGTCCGGGAACGGGGACGGAGAGATTGGCGGAAACAGGAGATATGGAGGAGATGGCTTTCACGGTGGGAGATACCGCAAAAGCTGATACCGCAAAGGCCTATACCGCAAAGGCCCCTGGGCTGTATCTGTTTCTCCTTACACTGTGGCTGTCTGTGGCCGCTTTGCTGATGGGAAGAAGGATATGGAATTACAGGTCCGCAGCCAGGCTGTATAAGAGCAATGAATCCCTGGCTATTGCCCGTGATGGGGGGCTGGAGGCCTATGGCGCACCGCTGGAGGAAGCCTGCCGTGTCTGCGGCCTGAACAGGAGACCGAGGCTGGTGGTCAGCAGCACCCTTCCTTCGCCGGTGACAATGGGGCTGTTGTCCCCTGTTATCATCATGCCTGGTGATTTTCCGGCAGAGAGGGCATATTATGTATTTCTGCATGAGCTCACCCATGTCCGGCGTATGGATGGGTTTTACAAGTGGCTGGTGGAGGCGGCCGTATGCCTGCACTGGTTTAACCCGGCTGTGTATGTGCTGCAAAAGGAGGTATCCCGGGCCTGTGAACTGTCCTGTGACGAGGAGGTAATCCGCCGTATGGACGGCAGGAATAAACACCTTTATGGCGAGATTCTCCTCACCGCGCTCAGGCGCCGTCCCATGCCGGTGAGTGCAGATATGGGCCTTCCTCTCAGTGAAAATGCAAAGTGGATGAAGGAGAGGCTGGTTTCTATCATGGAATTCAGAAAGAGAAGCAGGCCATGGTCCCTGGCAGCCTGTATAATGTCTGCAACAATCGTGTCCATGGCTGTGCTGTGCGGATTTGCTCCGTTACAGAGGGAAAATGGGACGGTTGGGGCAGAGAATGTTCTGACAGGCGCGGCAGATAGGCTGGGAGCGCAGACGATAGCGGGAATTGGGAAAGCAGATACATCCGTCAGGTCCAGCGGGAGCTTTGCCGATTCAGAAACGATCAGCTGGAATGAGTATGAGGATGTGCGCCGCAGTCCGGACCAGAAAAGCCTTCAGACAAAAATGTTCTGGGCCAATGGTTATATCGTGGTTCTGGCCTGGAACGTGGACCCCGGCCAGTATGATGTAGTCCGGCAGGTTGACGGAAAGCCTTTATGCTTTACTGGCAGGACGGAGCAATATGCAGATAACAGCGCCATAGCTGAGGCAGTGCGGCAGTCCATTGAAAAGCAAAAGCTGAGTAAGAGCAAATACGGGTTCCGGCCGGAGCAGATGGCCCTGTTGGAAGCGGCAGGCCCCTTTGAAGGTACGGCGGATGAATTGGCCCGGCGCTTTTATGAGGCGGATAATCTGTCCTACTTTGCAGCCGTGTCAGGCAGTGTAAGCCCGGAAACCTGTGCCAGCCTGATGGAACAGTTTTATGCCGAGAACCAGATAGAGTATTTTGCCATTATCTCGGAAAATGATGCCCCATCCCTTAAGGCCAGAAAAACAGAGATGGCAAAGCAGGCTGCCAGGGCCGGGAATACGGACATTTTTTCCATATTAAAGGATGAGCTGACGGATGCTGATAAGGCGGAAATCGCCCGGAATGCATACCAGACAGACCATGCAGATATATTCTATATGACATATGAGTCATTGAATCAGGAACAGGCCGGGGAAATGGCTATTCAGGCTTATGAAGAGGACCGGGTGGAATATCTCTATGTTCTTAAGGAGCGGCTGTCCTCCAGCCAGATTTCATCCCTGAAGGAACGTGCCGGAAGGGATGGGAAGCAGGAGTTCTTATATGTGCTGGATTAACCGTATGAGGTAAGTAAAAATGTGTTTGGCCATGCAGCAGGGCAGCGCAGGAATTTGGGCGCCGCCCTGTATTGCACATCAGGTTCCGGCAGTTTGAATGGCAGCTTTAATGGCTGTCTTAATGGAAACCTTTACAAGGAATTAACTTGTAAAAGCAGATGGAGGGGTGTTAGAATATATTATTTAGTAAATGGATTGGCACAGAGCCCGGAACAGGACTGTGCTCCCGGGACGGAGGAGCTACATGAATCAATTTGTCACGGAACAGCTTATCTACGTATTACGGCTGGTGGCCGCTGCTCTCTGCGGCGGCCTTATTGGCTGCGAGAGGCAGAGTAAAAAGAAGACGGCAGGCACCAGGACCCATGTAATTATTGCTGTGGCCTCTGCCATGATGATGATTATTTCCAAGTATGGGTTCGGGGATGTGCTGAACGAGTATGTAAAACTGGACCCTTCCCGTGTGGCTGCGGGAGTGGTTACGGCCATTGGCTTTATTGGTTCAGGCATCATTATTTTCCGGAACAACAGCGTGAACGGAATCACTACCTCGGCCGGAATATGGGCGACTGTGGGCGTGGGTATGTCCATGGGAGCGGGAATGTATATTCTGGGGGCTGTATCCACGGCTATCGTGATGCTCTCGGAACTGTTCCTGGGCAGGAAAGGTTATTTTTCCAGAAGGAACGGGGAGGACAAAGAGGTGGAGATTGAATACTGCGAAAGTCTGGATGAGGACATCTTCCAGTTCATCAACCGGACATTGCAGGACCAGAACTGCAAGATGGTGAATATCCAGCTTACAGAGGAGGCGTCCACCTATGTGCTGACGGCCCAGTTAAAAACGCCTGCGGATTACGATATGTCCGGCCTGGTGGGAGAGCTTAAGAAAAAAGGCCAGCTGAAGCGTATATCCGTGCAGTGAGCCTGTCATAGAACATGATTGGCAGTTGAGTGATGAACGGGGGTATCCTGGGTCATGTTTTTGCTGTGCACAACAGGTGGGCCAGAACATATGACAGACCGTGCGGCGGGAAGTCTGCACAGTCTGCACGCTCTGTCCGGTACTGTAAATTATTTCTGTCCGGTACTGTAATTCTATTTCTCCCGAAGCCTGACCTTATTCCTGGCGCTGCGTCTTCTCTCATCCTCCAGCGCGGCATAGTGCCGCTTAGTGGTATTGACATCGGAGTGGCCAAGCACATCGGCCACCAGATAGATGTCGCCTGTCTCCCTGTACAGGTTGGTGCCATAGGTGCTGCGCAGCTTGTGAGGGGTGATTGGTTTTAAAGGAGCTACGGTGCGGGCATACTTTTTAACCAGATTTTCCACGCTGCGCACAGCCATTCGCCTGCGCTGCAGGGAGAGAAAAAGGGCGTCCTCATGTCCCTGCTCCGGGATGATGCGGTCGCGTTCCTCCAGGTAGTCTAAAAGGGCGTCCTCCACCTCTGTTCCGAAGTATACGGTCACCTCCTTGCCGCCCTTGCGGTATATGCGGATGCCGCCGTTCTTAAAATCAATGTCGGAGATATTCAGCCCCACACATTCAGACACACGGATTCCGGTTCCCAGAAGGAGGGTAAGAAGGGCCAGGTCCCGCGTCTTTGTTTTGGCATGGTAACTTTTCTGCTTATCGGTCAGCTTGTCACCCTGTTCCACCTCGTCCAGAAGAAGGGCCACCTCATCCACGTCCAGCCGGATGATTTCCTTTTCATGGAGCTTGGGCAATTGTACCAGGGCCGCCGGATTGTTCTTAATTCGCTCGTTCCTGTAATAGTAATTGTAGAAACTTTTCAGGGAGGATATTTTTCGCATGATTCCCCGTTCCTTGTTCATGACCTCCTGGTTCTTGTCATTGAAACGATATTTCAGGTATTCCATATATTCCTCAAAATCCGTGACAGACAGCTGGTCCAGCTGGTCCAGTTTGATATCCTGCACCGTAATCCTGGCAAGGGCCGGATTTTCCTTATGGAGGAAATCAAAGAACACATGCAGGTCATAGGCATAGGCGATCCTGGTCCTGGAGGATGTCCTGGGCTCGATTCCGCGGAAAAAGTCTCCGCAGAATGGCGGCAGGTCTTTTATCAGATTGCGCAGCCGCAGAATGTTTTCCCGGTCTACCTGTTCATGGTATGATAATTGACTCATGTAAGTGGATGCCTCATTTCATAAAAAGTATTGTCGTGTCAGACACGCTATAACATATATTTTAGCGTCAACTGCAAATGATTGTCAATTGATTGTTTTTTCCTTATGGATTTTGTTGTATAATAGAGCAATTCAGATAAACAAACAGAGAAAGAAGGCAACATGGAATTAAAATTAGAATTTGGCGGCCAATCCTGCGGCGTGTCCATCTTCCTTCCTAAAGGGACAAAGCCGGAGAAAAAGGCGGCGGATGAACTGAAATCAATGATGGAATTTACCGGTACTGTGCAGCGGATGAAAGAGTCCGGCGTTTTTTCGGTGGAAAAGGAACACTCTGTCATAAAGGCAGCAGTGACTCCGGATTTTCACAAGGGAGCCGGCATTCCTATCGGCACTGTGCTGATGACAGAGGGATTCGTGATACCCCAGGCCATGGGAAATGATATTAACTGCGGTATGAGGCTCTATACTACGGATTTAAAGGAGGAAGAACTGGAATGCTGCCTGGTGTCCCTGCTGCCCCAAATCCGCCGTATCTTTTTTGAAGGCGGACGCAGTATACCTATGAACGGAATACAGAGGGAAGCCATGCTGCGACATGGGCTTACGGGATTGCTGGAGACTTCGGGGGAGGCAGAAGGAAGGGGAATATGGTCCCTTTATGACAGGGATGAACAGGAAAAAGCCCTGGAGTACACGGCCTTTAAGGGCAGCCTGTATACGACCGGCACCGAGGGCCTGGGGGATTTTATCGGGGCCGCCCATACTTTGTCCTATGATGACCAGATTGGATCCATTGGAGGCGGAAATCATTTTGTGGAGATGCAGCGCGTGGCGGAGATTTACGACGGCCGGACAGCCAATGCATGGGGAATCAGGAAGGGAAGTATACTGGTCATGATTCATTCCGGATCTCTGACCATCGGCCACCAGAGCGGCAGAATTAACCGAATCATAACAAAGGAGCTGTATCCGAAAGGAGTTCCCCATCCGGACAACGGAATTTATCTTTTGCCCGAAAGGGAAAAAATGGAAATAAATAGCAGAGAAAATGTTCCGGTAAGCGATAAGACAGACAGCCCATGGCAGCGTTTTTGCAGCACTACATACAACGCCGCTAATTTCGGATTTGCCAATCGGTTATTCCTGGGGCTTATGCTTCAGCGTGCCGTGACAGACAAGGTACGGCCCTATGAGATGAAGCTTCTGTACGATTCACCCCACAACTTTATCTGGAAAGAGGAGATGGAGGGCAGGAATTATTTCATTCACAGGAAAGGGGCCTGCTCAGCCAGGGGGATGGAGGGGATGGAGGGAACGCCCTTTGCCTACTACGGGGAGCCGGTGATGATACCTGGTTCCATGGGAAGCTCCAGCTATCTGCTGAGAGGCATGGGAAATCCGCAATCCCTGTGGAGCGCCAGCCATGGAGCCGGGCGCAGGCTTTCCAGGGGAGAGGCGATACATGGAAATGACCGGGAATTTAAGGAATTTATGAAAAAATTCCATATCGTGACACCCATTGATCCGGACCGCAGTGATTTAAAGGGCCGGAACGATATACTGAAAAAATGGGAGGAAACCATCCGCTCTGAGGCGCCCTATGCCTACAAGGATATCCACCAGGTGGTAAAGGTCCATGAGGAACACGGGATGGCAGGACTGGTGGCCAGGATGGAGCCGGTGTTTACGGTGAAGGCGTAGAAGGGGAATCCTTATCAGAATATGTTAGGAAGAAACCGCTGTATGAAATGGAATGAGGAATTGCTGACGGAATTTTTCGCGATGACACCTCATATAACAGCGGTTTTTTTTGCGGGAACAGGAGGAAAATCTGGTAAACAGGAATCATATGGATGACAAATGTGAATGACAATGACATATGTCACTCACAAAATGGCAAATGACATCTATCTAATTCCGGCATTGTATCTTATAATTGCCACATAGTGATAAGGAGGTGTTATTATGGCGGAGAGGCCGGCAGAGGATAAGAGTGGTATACTGCCAGAAACGTCTATCTTCTTTTATGGAATACCGGCTTACGGGCATCTGCATTCAAACCTTTATTTAACAGGATGCCTGTCTGCTGCCGGATACAGGGTTGTTTATTATTCAATGGAGCCTTACAGGAGAGAAATTGAGGCAAATGGCTGTGAGTTCAGGGCTTATCCTTTGGACCGGGATTCCATTGATGCCTCTGACGGGGACAAGCCGTTAAAACTGTACCGTCTGATTCTGGAATACACCCGCGATATGCTTCCTCATCTTCTGGCAGAGGCAGAAAAGGAGAAACCATACCGTGTCATATTTGATTCTCTGGCCCTGTGGGGCAGGGCTGTGGGAGAAATCATGAAGATACCTTCATACAGCTTTTACAGCATTGCGGTCGTGGACCGTGTTGGAGGGAACGCATTTTGGGCATATGCATCCGGGTTCTCAGCTTCTTTTCTCCGGTATGCGGGAGAATTTAATCGGGCCATGGATGTCCGCCGCAAGCTAAGGCAAACATATGGAATCAGAAAGCTGGGTGTGCTGTCTGTTTTGATGAACAGGGGAAGCAGTAATCTGATGGGATATTCCAAAGACTTCCAGCCGGGCGGAAACAAATTGGGAAACGGTTATGTATTCCTGGGACCCTTGGCGCCCTTTAGAAAGGTCATCCAGACCAATGATTTTGTTTGTCCCGATGACAGGCTGATTTATATTTCCCTGGGAACCGTATTTAACCGGGATGAGGGACTCCTGCGGGAGATACTGCGCCAGTTTGGGCAAAAACATCCGGTGGATGGGGAACCGTATAAAAATGAGAACCCCTGGAATATAGTCATGGTCTGGGATATGGAAACGGCCGGCAGGAACACAGACACCAAGAAGGATGAATGGAAACACAGGGATAACTTTATTATCCGTCCTTTCGTCAACCAGGGTGAGATACTGAAACATGCGGACCTGTTTATCACAGCAGGAGGAATGAACAGCATTCATGAGGCATTGTACTACGGCGTACCCTGTCTGATGTGCCCCCAGCAGGGAGAACAGCTGCTGAATGCCGGTCAGTTTGAAGCTTTGGGGTTTGGACGGATACTGAGGGACAGGTTGGATTTATATGGGGAAGCCATGGCTGCAATGAAGCTGAAAGACCAGTGGGATGAAGGACTCAGAACAGAAATGTGTGCTGTACACATGGAAGCGGCACTGCAATTATTTAATGAAAACAAATGAAAAGGCCGGCTGAAATATATGGATAAGAGGGGAAACAAAGTATGGGAAAGACCGTGGAAAACGGAAAAAATACAGTTCTTATAACAGGTGCAACCGGATTTCTGGGAGAATATCTGGTAAGGCGTCTTACAAAGGAATACCGGGTCCTGGCAATGGGAAGGAACCGGGAACAGGGGAGGAAACTTGAAGGGCTGGGCGCTGTGTTCTGTCCGGGTGATTTTACAGACCGGAAAACGTGTGAGGCATATTTTAAGGGAGTCCGGTATGTGATTCACGCAGGCGCACGTTCCACTGTCTGGGGCAGATGGGAGGATTTCTACCGGACGAATGTGGCTGGTACCGCCCTTGTGGCAGAGCTTTGCCTGGAAAATGGGATTGAGCGTCTGGTATATATATCGTCTCCGAGCATCTACACGGTAAAATGCGACCGCTATGATATCCGAGAGGAACAGGCACCAAAGTATAATGACCTGAATCATTATATCAGGTCCAAGCTATCAGCGGAACGAGTGGTTGAGGACGTACACCAGAAGGGATTGGAGACTGTCATCCTCCGCCCGAGGGGGCTGATTGGGGTTGGGGATACAAGTCTTGTGCCCCGGCTGCTGCGGGCCAATATGCGGATTGGAATTCCGCTTATGAGGGAGGGCCTTAATACGGTAGACCTTACCAGCGTGGAAAATGTGGCTCAGGCCTGCCAGTTAGCGCTGACAGCCCGGGCGGCTGATGGCATGGCGTTTAATATTACCAACGGCGAGCCGATGGAATTCAAGACATTGCTGGAGCATTTTCTTGCAGCTATCGGAGAGAAGCCCCATTACAGAAAACTGCCCTTTGGAGCTGTCTATGGCATGGCTGCGGCCATGGAATGGGTATACAGGAGCCTCCATCTTCCGGGAGAACCGGCACTTACAAGATATACAGTGTGTACCCTGGGATTTTCCCAAACCATGGATATCAGCAGAGCCAGAACCATATTGGGCTATGAGCCGGAAAAGACATTGATGGAATCCATAGAGGAATATGGAAGGTGGTGGAAAAACAGGGACGAGCCGGTTCTGGATCGTATCGCCAGGGTAAAGATGTATCACTGCGGCTCCTGTACCAATGACCTGGGTCTCCTGTTTAAGAGGCATCCCGGCCAAAAGAGGGAGTTTCCGGCCAGAGCGTTTCTGATACAGCACCGTGACCTGGGCAATATACTGTATGATACAGGTTATTCACAGGCTGTGTATGAAGATGGATTTCTGCTAAAGCTGTACCGCCGGCTGAATCCGGTCCATGTGAAGCCTGATCAGATCATTGATGAGAAATTGAGGGCAGACGGAATAAATCCTGAGAGCGTCCGGACCATCATTCTGTCCCATGCACATCCGGATCATATGGGAGGGCTTAAACATTTTCACGGGTATCATCTGGTGGCAACAGAACAGGTACAGAAGGCGCTTCTGAGACCCTCTGTGAGGAATCTGGTGTTTGCGAATATGCTTCCGAATAGGTCTGCGCATATGCATCCCAAGCGTTGGGGCATGTTTTCCGGTACGCCCAGGGAGGCAGTATCAGAGCTTCCTCAGGATATGATGACAGATATTCCATCGGGAAAATGCTGTGAAGTAAGGGGGCGAACGCCCAAAAAACGGCTGTCAGAACACTTTTTATGCAGATATTTTGAACAGGTGTATGACCTGTTGGGAGACGGGAGCATCATAGGCGTGGTGCTGGACGGACACTGCAGGGGGCAGATGGGGATATGGATTCCTGATTTTAAGCTGCTTCTGGCAGCAGACGCCTGCTGGGGCGGTGATTTGGTCCGCCATACGCTTGAAATGAGGCTGTTTCCGCGTCTGATACAGAATGACTTTATGGAATATAAGAAAACATTAAAAAAGCTTTGTGAGCTTCACAGGGACCATCCGCAGATAAGGATTGTGTTTACCCATGAAAAAGGAAGCGAGGAAACATATGGCTGATACGTTATCTGTTCTCAAATACTATCTTTACTACAAATACAAAAAGCGGTTTTCAGACAGAAGCGCCCTGGAACGGTGGCAGGTACAAAAAATCAGGAAGCATCTGGAGTATGTGGGGGAGCATTCCCGGCTTTACAAGGGAATGAAAAAACTGTCCTCTTATCCGGTTATAGACAAGAAGTTTATGATGGAACATTTTGATGAACTGAACACAGTTGGAATTGGCAGGGAGGAGGCCCTGGAATTTGCGGTCCTGGCAGAGCGCCAACGGAATTTCTCACCTAAGCTTAAGGGGGTAACAGTAGGGCTCAGTTCCGGCACATCGGGAAAACAGGGGATCTTTCTGGTATCGGATGATGAGAAAAACCGTTGGGCCGGATATATTCTTGCAAGGTTCCTGTCGGGAAGTCTGTTTGAGACGTATTCCATAGCATTTTTCATGAGGGCGGACAGTAATTTATACCAGGCAGTGAAGTCCAAAAACATACAGTTCCATTTCTTTGATATTTACAAGGATATGGAGGAACACAGAAAACGGCTGGAAGAAATCCGTCCCCGGATACTGGCAGGACAGCCGTCGCTCCTTCTTATGATTGCAGAGGATGTAAGGAAGGGGAAAACGGATATTTGTCCCCGGATTGTCATATCCATTGCCGAGGTGCTGGAACAGGCGGATGAACAGAGGATAAAGGAGGCGTTTGGCCTTTCTGTTATTCATCAGGTCTACCAGTGCACCGAAGGATGCCTGGCAGCCACCTGTTCCATGGGAACGCTGCACTTGAATGAAGATATAGTGTACATTGAGCGGGAGTATCTGGATGACCGGCGGTTCGTGCCGGTGGTGACGGATTTAGAGAGAAAGGCCCAGCCCATCATCCGTTACCGTCTGAATGACATATTGGTGGAGCGAAAGGAACCCTGCGGCTGCGGCAGCCCCTTCCTGGCTCTGGAGAAGATAGAGGGGCGCGAGGATGATGTGTTTTCCTTTAAAGGGAAGGACGGAAGGAATGTGCCTGTGTTCCCGGATTTTATCAGGAGATGCATCCTGTTTGGGGATAAGGGCAGCGGTGAAAACCAGGCAGGGTCTTCCGGAGATTACAGGATTGTACAGGAGACGGATGGGCGTCTGACTGTGTATGCGGACATGGCAGACCCTGGTAAACAGAGGGTTTTAAAGGAGTTTGAACTGCTCTCAAAAGACTGCGGCTTCCTGCTGCCGGATATATCCTTCCGGCCGTATAGTTGTGAAAAGGGAAGGAAAATGAAGCGTGTGGAGCGCAGAGGTGCAGAGCCGGTGAAGGGAAGGTACATATGAGGGAACGCAAGGTGAAAATTGCCGGCTGGGGAAACACCCTGTCGGGAAAGAAAATAGAATTTGATGGCCAGACCCGGTACCGTCTGGATAAAGACGAAACCTTACTAATGCTTGCGGTCAGGTCTGCCCGAAAGGCATTGGAGCGCGCGGCCATGGATATCAGTGATATGGACTGCATTGTATGCGCCATGGCAACCCCGCTGCAGGCCATTCCCTGCAACGCTGCCCTGGTGCATGAACAGCTGGCCAAGGGACTGGACATACCGGCTATGGATATTAATACCACCTGCACCAGCTTTATATCGGCATTGGATGTGATGTCATGCCTGATTGAAATGGAGCGGTATAAGAATGTGCTGATCATATCGGGCGACACTGCGTCCGCGGCCCTGAATCCAAGGCAGAAGGAGAGCTATGAGCTGTTTTCAGACGGCGCCAGCGCCTGTGTTTTGACGAGAGCTGGGGAACAGGAGTCATCGAAAATTCTCTACAGCTGCCAGAAAACCTGGTCGGAAGGCGCCCATGATACGGAAATCAGGGGAGGTGGAGGCATGATGCCGGCATTTTCCATGAATGATGAAAACCGCGAGGATTTTTACTTCGATATGAAAGGCAAACGTATCCTGAAGCTTTCTGCCCAGAATCTGCCCGGATTTGTGGAGCAGTGTCTGAAGGAGGCGGGGGTAAAGCGGGAGAGCATTGACCTGGTGGTTCCCCACCAGGCCAGCCGGGCGCTGGATGTTATTATGCCCAGGCTGGGCTTTAGGAAAGGAACCTATATAGACCGTGTGTCACAATATGGAAATATGATTTCGGCCTCAGTACCCTACGCTCTCTGTGAAGCCATTGAGGAGGGACGGGTGGGGAAGGGAGACCTGGTGCTGCTCATCGGTACGGCGGCCGGTCTGACGGCAAATTTTCTTTTGATGCGGATTTAATGGGGATGTCTGAAGGTGTTCATTTCCAAGCCGGAACCTGTAAATCTATATTGCCAGATCCAGATATGCCCCGTATCCTTCCTCCTCCATCCTGCTGCGGGGAATGAAGCGGAGGGCAGCGCTGTTGATGCAGTAGCGCAGTCCGCCGGTCCCGGCAGGACCGTCTTCAAACACATGGCCCAAGTGGGAATCACCCTCGCGGCTGCGCACCTCCACGCGGTGCATGCCATGACTGCTGTCCGGAAGCTCCGTGACGGCGCAGGACATGACCGGCTTTGTAAAGCTGGGCCATCCGCAGCCGGAATCAAATTTGTGGGCAGAGGTAAAAAGAGGCTCTCCTGTAACGATATCCACATATAGACCTGGTTCGTGATGATTCCAATATGGTCCTGAAAAGGGCCTTTCGGTGGAGGCATTCTGGGTCACGTCATATTGCTCCCTGGTCAGCTGTTTCTGAAGCTCTGCCCGATCCTGCTTTATGCCCGTTCTGCCGTCCGGACGGACAATGAGGTCCTTGAGACTGCTGAAATCAATATGGCAGTAACCGTGGGGATGATTTTGCAGATAGTTCTGGTGGTAATCCTCAGCCGGATAGAAATTCCTCAATGGTTCTAACTCCACAGCCAAGGGCTGGCTGCAGTCCTTCTGGATTTCAAACATGACAGACTGGATGGGGCCGAGATCCTCATCGCTGATATAGTAGATACCGGTCCGGTACTGGCTTCCGCGGTCATTTCCCTGACGGTTTATGCTGACAGGGTCAATAATTTTAAAAAACTGTCTGACCAGTATGCGAAGTGCAACAATGTCCGGATTATACAAAATACAGACTGTTTCAGCAAAACCAGTGGTGTCTGAGCAGACCTCCTCGTACGTTGGATTTTCCACGGCTCCGTTGGCATAGCCGCACTCCGTATCGCAGACTCCCGGTATACGGGAAAAATATTCTTCCACCCCCCAGAAGCATCCTCCTGCAAAATATATTTTCTGCATGATCCTATCACATCCTTTTCTATGTTTTTTCTGAATTGAATCCATGATTCTATTATGCCCTGGTAAAGGACTAAAATCAATGAATAATGAATGCGGCAATCAAAAGGAGTGCCGTCTGCGGCAGAGAGAGCTGTTTAATTTGTTGCAGACTGTAAAATTCTGGTGTAAAATCATATTATACAGACGGTTAATACAGGTCTTTGGGCTGGAGGTTCTATTTATGGAAATGTTGGTTTTCGGAATTGCCGCAGCAGTATCCTATTGGTATGAAACAGAGGTTTTTTTGTTTTTGGGCAGCGCGTACGTTACGTGCAGGTTTTTGTATAAATGGTATATGCCGCTGCTTGAGACCTGGCCGCCTGAACATGGGGAGACGGGGCGCCGGGTTTTGGGCTGCCTGCCCCCTGTTTCCTTGGCCATCATACTTTTTGTTCTACTGACCATGGCATCCTATGACGTGGTTGGAATTTGGGTTGTTTTTTATATTCTTATGGGATATGCGTGGATATGCGGCGGGGTTTTCATGATGGAATGCCTGGATTTATCCTGGCCCTTTGACGCTGTCCACCTGGATAATAAGGCTGCGGTTTTTCCGGCTGCCGGGGGATTTGTGGGAGTGACTCTTATTTACGCGGGAGCCAACACAGGGGATGGACCCGGCTGGTGGGTTGTCTTATTTGCCGCAGGACTGGGGTTAATTACCTGGCTTGGACTGGCGCTGGTGATAAATCTCTTGACTGATATATCCGAGCGGGTCAGCGTGGATCGTGACATGGGCAGCGGCATCCGTTTCGGTGCTTATCTGATTGCCAGCAGCCTGATACTGGCTTATGCGTCGGGCGGGGACTGGACCTCCACCCAAGCCACGCTCATGGAGTTCTCCGTTGGATGGCCTGTGCTTCCCCTTATGCTGTTTTCTCTTGCGGTGGAGTGGTTTTACATACGTCCGTCCCGTTCCCTTGCGGACAACCGTCTGCAGGCAAATATACTTCCGTCAGTTCTTTGGGGGGTTATTTACCTGGTCTATGCCGGTATTGTGCTTTTGATTTTTCATGGGATTCCGGAACGTATTTCCGGCGGGGTACTCCTGTGAGCGGGGCGGTGCTTGCCCGAATTCCCGGTGAACGGTATTCGGATTACCGTTATGAGGCAATTTTTAGGGCATACAAATGGGATCCTCAGGTGGAGGACCACAACACAGTGGCTGAGCATGTGGTGCTTCTGGACAGCCAGACAGCCAGACAACTGGAACAATGGGCGGAACAGCTGTCCGCTGAGACTATGGAGATTGAGCAGGCTATGATGGAACGGAGCGATTTGGTAAAAAAACTGGGCCTGCCGTCTAAGGTAAAGAAGGCAATTCCCAGAATGGGCAGTTATTCCCCGGAAAGACATGTTAGGCTCATGCGCTTTGACTTTCATCCCACCACAGATGGCTGGTCAGTATCAGAGGTCAACAGCGATGTTCCAGGAGGTCTGGCGGAAGCGTCTGTACTCCCGAGAATCGCGCAGCCGTATTTTCCGCAGTATGAACCACAAGGCCATGTGGCCCGCAGTTTGTTGGAGGCATTCCAAAAGAGAACCGGTCCCGGTGTAAGGATTGCTTTTGTACATGCTACCTCATATGCGGATGACCGCCAGGTCATGCAGTTTTTAGGGGACTATTTTGAAGAAAATGGATACCGTTCCCTGTATGCGGCCCCTGACCATCTTATCTGGAGGGAGCAGCAGGCGGTAAGCCTGATTCAGGGGGAAGAAGGCCCTGTAGGCGGAATTGTGCGGTTTTATCCCCTGGAATGGCTCCCCAATCTTTCCGGACGAACGGACTGGGGCGGTTATTATGATACACAGACACCATCCTGCAACCATCCAATCGCTGTTTTTGCCCAGTCCAAGCGTCTGCCGCTTATATGGGATGAGCTGGGGCTTGAACTGCCTGCATGGAGGGCATTGCTTCCTGAGACCCGCGCTCCGGAGGCCGGTAAATTTGGGGATGGGTGGATTTACAAACCCGCCCTTGGCCGTGTGGGGGAGGGGATTTCCATTCGGGAGGCACTGACTCCAAAGGAATACAGGCAGATTCAGAGAAATGTCCGCTGGCACCCAAAAGACTGGATTGTACAGAAACGGTTTGAAAGCAAACCGGTTTCTGGCGATGAGGGGGAACATTTTCATCTCTGTGTGGGAGTGTTTACAGTAGATGGCAAAGCTGCCGGTTTTTATGGGCGCATCAGTCCCTTTCCCCGCATAGATGCCAGGGCAAAGGATATTCCCCTATTGGTGGAGAAGGAGGATAAACCCAATGAATGACAATTACAATACATACCGAATCTGGGCGCCGGACAATGCTCTGTGGACTCAGTGGGCCAAGCCGGTGCTGTTTGCCCGGACGCTCCAGCAGGTTCCGGAAAAGCTGGTTCTGCCTGCCGTTAAATGGGCCCCTTATGGGGACGGCAGAACGGCTCTGTTTGTGGATTTGCCTGGAAAGAGAGGCGTACTGGAGGGACTTGCCCTGGCTCAAATGGGTTACCGTCCTGTACCTCTTTATAACGGTGTCTACGGCGCCGATAAGTGGTCCATGGCCGTGGATGTAACATCTGTGGCGGAAACGTTGTATCAAGGTGCAGATTACCTTAGCTGCCAGCATATTCGTCCAGATGCGCCGCCTGCATTTCTTCTGGATGCGGCCAGAATGAAAGGTACGGCCCGACAGCCGGGAAGATATGATAACCGCTGGTGCGTCTTTCCGCAGGACGCCCCCTCGGCTGATTTTCTGAAGGCCCAGGGTATCGAATCCATTTATGTAAGAACCAAGGAGATACAGAATGATCTGGCCCATATACTTCTGCGCTATCAAAAGAAGGGGATTCGGATTTATCAGGTCAGGGATAATGGCGTGCCGAAAAAGCTGACTGTAGTGAGGCCTTCCCATTTTAAAAGTTTTCTGTACCGCTTTTGCACATTGCTGGGACTGACCAGGAATGCAGCGGGGGGATTCGGCGGAATGGTGCCCGAGGCCACCCAGTCCTCAGGAACCCGGTATTATGGTATTGGCTAGGAAGCGGCGGAAGAATGCGAAATCGTCCTATTGCCTTGAAGATGTCTGCCAGGCAATAGGGCGATTTGTTAAAAGAAATGCTATTATTTTTCATACGTTACCAGCTGGCTCAGGGCAATTCTCTGCCGGTCAAAGCGGCTGGTATCAGCAGTTCCGGCATTGGAATATCCAATTGCCAGAATATTGATTGGTTCAAGATGTTCCGGCAGTTCAAACTCCCTGCACAAAATGTCCGGATTAAAATAGCATACCCAAACGCTTCCCAGGCCCAGTTCCGTGGCCTGCAGCATCATATGGTCTGTCAGAATAGAGGCGTCAATGTCGCCGGTCTGTTTTTTGTCAAAGGGACGAACCCATGCCTTCTCATGGTCTGCGCAGACAATGATGGCCAGGGGAGCGCCGTAGATGTTAGCAGCCTTTCCGATTTTTGCAAGGCTTTGCTCACTTTGGGCGACAATCAGACGGATCGGCTGCAGATTGGCAGCAGTGGGGGCAACACGGGCGGCTTCCAGAATTTTCTCCAGCTTTTCTGGTTCTACATGCTGACTGGTATAACTGCGCACAGAAAAACGCTGCTTGGCGATACTGAGAAACTCCATAATATTAAATTCCTTTCTGATTTTTATTATGGCATCAAATCAACCATTGATTTTACAACCATTGACTTTATTTTATCATCTGTCATATAATTCACAAGAATGCACTTTTAAGGTAGATACTTCCCAAAACCATAGTATCCCCGTAAGCAATAGCAGGACAAACAGGAGGAAATCATGACACAGCAGGAAAGAAGCATGTTCAACTGTCCGGTGGAGGCGACCTTATCCTTGATTGGCGGAAAATACAAACCAATTATTCTCTGGCATCTGATAAAAGAGCCGCTTCACTATATGGAGTTACAGCGGCTCATTCCCGGCGCAACACCTAAAATGCTTTCCCAGCAGCTTCGCGGCCTGGAAACATCGGGTATGATTTCCAGAGAAGTTATACCGGAGAAACCGCCCAGGACTATCTATTCCCTGACCGAATTCGGCAAAAGCATTATTCCGGTGCTGGATGTGATGTGTACCTGGGGAACGGATTATTTAAACGGGCTGAATGTGAAAACACCTTGTCAGAAGCAGGAGAGGGGATGAGTGGAGGGAAAGACTCATAGCATTTTTATGTTAGTTAGATTATTTGGTTTACGTAAAAATGTTATGTAAACACAAAGCGTGTGAGAAAATATTAAGTGGATACAAGGTATCCCGAAAGAACACTAAATCCCTTGTGCATTTTAACTGCACAGGGGATTTTTAATAAAAAATAAATATTATAGCCACGATAGCCTCTCTGATAAATATTGACCAAAACAGCGGCTTCCCATAATGCATATTATCAACCAAAACAAATATCTCCTATTTAGATAAATGCGGATACCTGTGCGCATAACTATAATATATTTCGACAATAAAACTAAATTTATAATCCCCCAGGATTAAAAAAATACAACTTATTTTGTCGGTATGCGAAAAAGTGTGAGATTATTGTATGATAAAAATAAAAAAACAGGTTATTTTGGAACAGTCCTATTGATAATATGCATTATCAGAAACAAATATCATACTATCTGATAAATCACGAACAGAATATGTACAAATAAGGAAAGGGAGCAAAAATGAAGAATTTAAAGATTGGTCCAAAACTGATACTATGTTTTATGCTGGTTACATGTCTGTCCAGTATATCTGGTATATTGGGGGCATTTTTTTTGCACTGGTCAGATCAGAACTACAGCAAAGCTCTTGTGGAAAATGGGTTTAGCCAAGGAGATATCGGCTCATTTGATACATACCTCAATAAAGGCTCTGCTGTTGTGAGGGATATTGTGCTTCTTACTGAGGAGAAGGAGATACAGAATTCCCGCAGCGAGCTGGAACAGATTGACCAGAAAATGCAGCAGTCCCTGGATGCTCTGAAGATAAATTGCCAGACGCCGGAAGAACAGTCGCTGATTGCTGTTATTGACCAGGAACTGCCCAGGTATATGGAAATCCGATCCCAGGTGGTGGAAATGGGACTTAAAAACCATAATGATGAGGCGTTGGACATATTCAGGAACCAGGCAAGACCGATTCTTAATAATGCTATGAACGCAGCCCAAAAGCTGGCGGACCTTAACAAACAGATGGGAAATGAAGTATCCAGGTCCCTTACGGATAACAGCAGGCTTATTATATATATGATTGTCTTTGTTATTATAATTTCAGTGAGTATATCCGTGGCAATGTCCTTCTGGGTTGCGCGGCTTATATCCAGGCCGATTCTGAACGTAAGGGATGCCGCGTTCAAGCTTGCCCAGGGAGATTTAGATATATCCATCTCCAACGATTCCAATGATGAGGTGGGAGAGATGACACGCTCATTTTCCGAGGCTGCCGGGATGATGCGGCGCTACATCACAGATATATCCAGAGGACTGAGCGAAATATCCCATGGTAATTTTAATATTACCCCTAATGAAAAGTACAAAGGGGCATTTATAACAATTGAAGAGTCATTGTTTACGATAATCCATTCCCTTAGCAATACTATGGGAGAAATCAACGAGGCGGCCGAGCAGGTATCCTCCGGTTCGGAGCAGGTATCCATCGGGGCACAGTCTTTGTCACAAGGCTCTACGGAACAGGCCAGCTCCATTGAAGAAGTGGCGGCTACTGTAAACGAAATTGCATCCCGTATTAAGCGGAACGCAGAGAATGCTCTGAGCGCCAATGAGAAGGCTGTGGAAATGGGCCGCCGGATAACGGAAAGCAACCGCCAGATGCAGGACATGATACACGCCATGGATGAAATCAGCAGTTCTTCCAAAGAAATAGGAAAGATTATTAAGACCATTGAAGACATTGCCTTCCAGACCAATATATTGGCATTAAACGCTGCCGTGGAGGCTGCCAGAGCCGGGGAGGCAGGGAAGGGCTTTGCCGTGGTAGCTGATGAAGTGAGGAGTCTTGCAAGCAAATCAGCAGATGCATCAAACAGTACGTCAGCCCTTATTGAAAACTCCCTGCGCGCTGTTCTTAATGGTACAAGAATAGCTGATGATACTGCTAAGAACCTTTCGGACGTGGTTTCAGGTGTAAAGGATGTGGTAGCCACCATTGGACAGATATCCAATGATTCCACAGAACAGGCAGATGCCATCGGACAGGTCACTCAGGGAATTGACCAGGTTTCCAGTGTCGTACAGACGAACAGCGCCACTGCGGAAGAAAGCGCTGCGGCCAGTGAGGAACTGTCAGGGCAGGCTCAGCTGCTAAAGAAACTGATTAGTCAATTCCGCCTTATCACGGTTCAGTAAGAGATTAACGGTAAAGGACTCATAGCAGGCAATGACTCCTGTGCGGTAATATGAAACAACTGGCTGCCGAGAAGTGCAGATTAGGTCCTGCCTGCTGCAAAACGCCCCCATTGGAAACAATGGGGGCGTCAGAATGATGATATCATAAACCCTGTATCCGGATTATCACATACCTCTTATTAAAAACACCTCTGCCTCGTATCTACCATTGGCAACCGCCTCTTCGTGGGTTTCATAATAGATGTCCACAACATTTCCTTTGATGGAAGCCCCAGTATCCTCCACTAAATAAATAATCTCTTCAATCCGAATCCTGCTGCCCAATGGAAACACATCTGGATCAGCAGCAACCGTATAATCTGGCCTGGGAGCGGTCCCTGATTTGGTAAAATGGTTTTCCCCGGTACACAATTCACAGCTACAATAACCAGTGATTTCAAACATGCCGCAGGATTCTTCCCCGGCGGTTCCCTGGGAACTGGCCTGTAAGGGAACGTCCGTATCTGCCTGTTTTTCCTGCGCTGCTTTGTTTATCCGGTCATCCTTGATATCCTGGACCCCCTCTGTTTCCAGCCCGCCCTCCCCAGAAATTGTATCCTGAATCACAATTATTCCTGGTGCCTCAACTGTATTGCTTCCATCCGCTGTCTGTACCTCTATGTCTCCTTTAAGGGGCAGAGCATAAGAATCAAAAAAATCCACCTTCAGCAGTAACATCGCCGTAAAAAACAGGACAGATAAGAAAATTCTTCTGCACAACTTGCAATCCCCCCTTCGTTATTATAAATTATATATCGGCTGTTCAGCAGAAATTCTAAGCTAAAACAGGACAGAAGGCGTTTTTTTCTCATGTGGGCTTAGTAAAATATATCCGTATTTGGGTTTATGAGCCTCAGATAGATAAGAGGGAAGGGGAGAAGCTCCTCACCATTATAACGCATGATATCAATTTCTAAAGAAGCGGTTGAATATAACACAAAGCAGACAACCAAGGATAAGAGTCAGCAGGAAAAAGGCACACAAAAGCAACGGAACGATATTGGCCGTATTTTCAGCAGTATGGCAAATGTTTGCATTATCAATGGACGTATCCAGAGATTCTGACTTTATCAAATTCCCACTCATAATCATTAAGTAAGTACTGTAAGCCAGAGACTTTATTGTCAGAAGGTCTGACCTCAGAAGGAGTGGCAACAGACATAAAACATCACATCCTTTATTCAATTTTAAACAATGGGAGTTATCAAGAATTGATATATTGATATATAGAAAGAACAAGGAACCTCACCCCTGTTAACTATTCGTTAAACGGCCCAATGTTTCGCGAAAGCCCATTCATAAGGGTGGTAGTTGCAAGGTGCGCGACATTCATTTTCCCGTAGGAGCGCACCTGTCTGCAACTATTTGCGAAACAGTAGTTTAACGATATAGTTATAATTCACATCAATTATTTAATTCACCCATTGCCATTTTATATAATGATTTATTCATACGATTTAAACCATTTTCCAGATTATCTTCCACAAATTCAAGGCTACCTCCATCCGCAAGGATAACAGCGGCAAGAGTAGGCATAACCTGTCTTTTTATCCAGGTCTTTTTCTCGTCCATGGTCTTTTCATACTTTGGGACGGTTATCTTAAGTGATGATACACCATCCATAAAATCAGCCCAAACAGGATATGTAGAACAACGAGAACGATTGATGTCGTCAAGCTCAATCATCCGCATGTAATGCCCTAAAACACCAACAGCAACAGCGCCCAGAGAAATACCGGATGTAAGCATTTTAGATACACTGACCGCCCGGTCATTCTTAAGTTCAAGCTCCCAACGGACCCAAGGATTATCAATGTGGGTGCCAATCGTGGAAAGCTTGCGATTGCGTTCCAATTGCTTGTCATAAACCCTTAAAAAGATATCACTTGTACGACTACCAAAGTACACCGTATGGCCTGTTTTACGACCGGATACTTCTGATTCAACGACATTGCGCATATTACGGAATTTTGAGACAATCTGGGTATTCCGATACAGGTCACACACATCATCCGTGGTAAAATAATTACAGCCGATATCGTCTATCGCCACATCAATCCTGGTAACATGACCATTATCACGTATGCGTTCCAGGAGAGCCACCATAAAAGTACTATCAAAATCTATGTCGTACCCCTCACCAAAGGGGGTATTTATTTTCAACGTTTCCGAAAAACTACGGACCAGTTCACCTATGGCAGAACCGGCCACATCAATATGTATACCCATGTCCGGGTTGCCATCACACAAAACGCTGAGTGAATAGCCGTTAAGCCGAAACATGGTCCTGTAACCACGGGCACCTTTTGGCATCCGTGTAAAATCATCCATCACATAGCCGAACATATCCAGCACATCCACAACATCAGCCGTTGACATGACCGTGAACGACAGCCAGTCAACAGACACAACCAACCCATTAGCCAGGGTTATTAAGTTTCCTTCCATCCCGACCTCCAATGTATTTAGTACCCCCGTATTACCCTACGGGGGTTTTACAAGCCATCCCCAGCAAGGGATATGGCAGAACGTAGGTATTCCGCACAATGACGAATCTAAACCGCTGTCTGGCCTGGAACTGAGAGTGGACAAGGAAATGCGGGATTGCACCCACAAGGGGCTGGCTGAACCAGGATAGAACAGCCAGCATAAGGAGAAATGCAAAAAAGCCGATTACTGCTTACAGATAGCCAAATCACAGACATAGCCACGGTTATTGTATTCCACGTCAACCAGCATACCGGGACGAATCTCAGCGACACACTTAAGATTTAAGTTATCGCTAACAAAGATAGAGCTAACAGATTCACCTTCCACCTGCGCATCCTTAAAAGCTGAATGCAGTGTAACCCCCTTTACAGGATTGCCAGTTTTGCGACTTACATAATCAACGGACTGAATACCCAAAACTTTAACTTTCATAAACTTACCTTCCTTTCAATATTCTATTTTCAACGTACCACCCGGAGCGTATTCATCAATCCGGGAGGGCAGTATTTCTGCCTAGCTTATACAATGACGGTTTCCAATGCACCGACAACAACCGCTTGAACATTAAAACCTTCCATCTGCATTCATACGGGGTGTGGACCGTTGCGCAATTAAGCGACCTGCATTAAAGGGGAAGGGGCTAGGCCCCTTGCTCTATCTCTTTTAAACTCCTGTCCAGCTTTTGTAATAAGCTGAATTTTTCCCTCGCTATAAGAATGGATTGTTCATTGCCATTTTCCATTGAATCAAACATATCTTCCGTAACCATATCTTTGTATGCACGGAAAACCTCTTTCTCTTTCTTTGTCATTTCTCTTTCCCCTTCCTTTTTCTGCATGAATCTGATATACTCAAATTGAGATAGTAGCTCCATTCTCACTGCTACACTGTATAACGTTCTCGTTGCTATGGAGCTTTATTAACTTTGTAACTATAGTATACTACATCTTGCGTAAGATGTATATTGACATCTTGCACAAGATGTTAGGCTTTTTATTGTACATCTTACACAAGATGCATGAGGGAACAATAAATGAGTGATTTTAATGCAACAAAATACAAAAATGAATTCAACAAAGAATCATATGATAGAGTCAGTATAAATTTTCGCAAAGGCCAAAAAGCTGTTATAGAAGCCCACTGGAAAGCAAAGGGATACAAGTCTTTAAACGCATATGTAAACGACCTAATCACCCAGGATATGGGGCGGACAGAAGAAAAGCAAGGCATCCATATCCAGAATAGTAATGGGGTAGTGATAGGCGGCAACAACAACAATGGAATCGTGATTGGTGACAACAAGGGCAATATAAACATGTAATTTATAAAAAGTTCCTCCCTGTCAATTCTATACAATCAGCAGGGGGGGGGGTCTTTTTTGCAGACGATAATTGCGAATGTCATACATGCAGTAATAGCCATACTAACGTACAAATATACAGCGATAATATGCATCCAGCTAATCCTTATAATCATCATCCACGCTCAATCCAGGACAATACAGGAGCAAACGGAGGAGCTTAAATGGATGGAATTGAAGCATCAGCAACTACACAACCAGAAGCATCTGGACAAACAGGAGACAAGTCCGAAACATCATCATCGGCAGTGACATCTGGACCAGTCAGACAAGCGGTCGGCGGGGCCCCTTGCTCCCCTTCCTCGCGCTTATCTGCCCTGTCCAGGAGCGCAAACGTATCGTAAATGCAATAGTACTTTTTCCGGCATTGAAAGAACTCACTCCCAACCTTTTCTTTCATCGGGTACCATATCTTTACCTTGATAAAAAGGTTAGTGGGAGAGAGCAGGAGACAGGACAAAAAGATACCCTTCCAGCCCATGTTATTTACCTTGCGATGGACATATTCATACTCTATCAAGCCACGAACCTGTCTATCTAACATACGGTCAAACTGAGCGCAAAGGATGATAAAAAAACCAAAGTGCCGATGCATGGTAAAAAACCAGTTCCAACGCTCCCGGCCCTTGACGGACCAGTCACGCGCATTAAATAAAAGCTGTGCTTCATCAATCACCAAAAGGATACTATCTTCTTTGCAAGGCCGGCCCGCAAAATAGGTGCGAGAGAACGACACAAGTTCGTCCGGGTCAAGCTCCCCATTGGGAATAAAATGTATATCCTTTTTACGCTTAACATGGATATTATCAGCATTAAGAGGAAAGTTACAAATGATTGGAGCACCACGGCGGCACCAGTTATAAATGGTCCTGGCAGTATCCAGGGATTTACCGCTCCCTGGTGTACCAGAGTATAAGACAATCATGCATACACCCCCTTAATCAATCGCATTGATAGTACGCAAAATTGCGCTGAAAACATAGTACGTAGCAATAGCAGTACCCCAGGCTGTCAAGATGGAAATAAAGTCACTGATAGGGACAAAATAGTTCAAAAAACCGATGTACGGAATCGAGATAATATTATCAATAAATCCACGGAAAGGCGAATCTGGAAGAAGGTCCATAATAACCGCCAGCATGGAGCTAAACGCTTTCATAACAACAGACATATAACTACCCCCTTATGAGCTCACGGGTTGTCGATATCAGCCCAGCAATAAACAGTAAATCTAACATAGTACGCAATATTTTAACAGCCGCATCCCATTCAGTCATATCAACAATAAAAGTATGTTCGTAATTGATATTTTGATAGTGAATCTTAAACGGGAGCTCAAACCGGGGAACCTCAGACGATGCATTCATGGCCTTGACCAGATATATTACATCAAACGGTATGCAAAACGGAAATTTGTCGGCAATACTGGTAGGTAATTTCATGTTTTCCACATCTTCGTCCGTATCGCCCGGCTCCAATTTATTATTAAGCATAGCTTCAATCGTGGCAGGAATCGCTTCAACTTTGGCAAGGATAGCCGCAAGGGTAGTCTTTGTTTCCGTGTCCTCACCTTCAACCGGGACGTCCGTGGGTGCAACCGTGGGGACAACAACATCCGCCCCCCAATCAATTGCAAAACCTGCATTTTTAAGAGCGGCTTCCAGTTCTTCAATGCGGTCCATGGCATCCGACAATTCGTCCATCAATTGGGCCGCAAGTTCGCCCGTTTGTGGCAGGGTAATAACCGTAGGGACCACCTTTGGTTCCATCGTTTGTGCATCCTGGTTTATCCCAATAACAGGCATACCAACAATTTCTTGATTCATGATATTATCCAAAGCTTTATTTGTTAAATATGCCGTAGCGGCGGCCTCATTTTGGAAGATGGGAATGGGGAACTCTTTAATTTGTTCCGGAGTCAAATCAAGACCAGAATTGATAGAAATATTAAAATCATTATAGGCCTTATATGCACCTGTATCTATATCATATTTAACAGTATGACCATACAAATTAAGGCCATATATAGAACCAATCGTAGGGGCAGTATTGCTAAGATATTTAAAATGTATCGTCCATTTATTAGAAGATGAATTATAGATAGTAGGATAACCAACAGGAACATTTTCACTAGCAAGCGAGGATGGAAGGTAAATATAAGTTTGAGTCAAATATATAGATTTACCTGTATAATGATAAATGCATTTACCATATTTGGCAGGTTTCGTCCAATGGTCCATATTTTCAGTGACAGGGGCCAGCTCCTTAATATAATCAAGAGCCGCCGAACCATACGAGGAAAACGTACTGAGATACCCTTTAATGCTAGTAGCATAGTCAGCGGCAGTACCCTTAACACCATCCACCCAACCGTTTAAAATACCAGTTCCAAGCGTGATATCTTGACCGCCAACATCGGCCCAGTCCATATTCATCCAGTCTGTCATAGCGTCAATTTGTTCACGGGCCTTTGCCTTGATTTCAGCATTTTCCCCGTTGTACTGCCTGTCATATAACCATTGACTGTATGACCCAAGTTCCCCACGCTTTCCTTGCTCCAAATAATCATCGTAGCCAGTCCAGGAGCCCAGCCAAGACTGTACACCGGATAGGGATGTATCCACCCCATTCGCTGATAACAACGTATCAAATATGTATTCTGATACGGACGGAACAGCGGCAGGAGCGGCAAAGGCCGTAAGAGGAAAGGAGAGAAGCAAAACCGTAACAAGAAACAAGCTAACAACACGTCTTAATGTTTTCATAAATTCACTCCTTTAATGACTGTGGGACAGTCATTACTATAATGACCGTCCCACAAAATAGTTGCTTATGCTTTACCTGCAATCCGCTTAAATACCTTAAGGCCGATTGTGATAACCAGACCAGCGCCAACCAGCGGTAATGCAATAGGTATCACCCCATTGATAGCAGTCGTGGCAGAGCTTGCAATGGATGTGCAAGCAGTGATTAACGGGTCAGCCGCGTCACCCTCAGCGGCAAAAGATGTGATAGTGCAAAGAGCCAGGGGAGCGCTCACAGCAACACCAGCAACAGCACAACGCATAGTAGTGACCTTGTTTTCAAATCTTTCCTTCAACATAAATTCTTACCTCCAAAATTAAATTTTTTTAAATATATTGATAACCACATGGATACTTAAACCTGCCAGCATGGGTAAGCATCCAAGTAGGAAACCAGCGCCAACAAAGGGAGCGTACATCGTAAGTAAATCTTCAACAATCATTTTAAGCACACCCCCAAAATCTGTAAAAAATCAGGGAGTAACAGCACCCCTAAAGAAAGAAAAATAACAGCAATTAAAAGTCTATCATAATCATTGTCATTCATTGAATCAACTCCTCAAAAAGCGGCTGAATATAACACATAGCAGACAGCCAAGGACAAGCGCCAACAAGAAATTGGCACACAAAAGCAACTGTACAATATCGGCTGTATTCTCAGCAGTGCGATAAATGCTTGCATTATCAATGGACGTATCCAGAGATTCCGACTGCATTAATTTCCACTCATAGTCACTAAGTAAATCCTGTAGGTCAGCGGCATCATTGTCAGATGGATTGACCTCAGAAGGAGTGGCAACAGACATAAACATCACATCCTTTTATTCAATTTTAATCAATGGGATTTATCAAGAATTGATATATAGATTGGGTGATGAACCTCACCCCTGCTAACTATTCGTTAAACTAGACTTTCGCGAATAGTTGGAGGTGTTACTTATGTCTGCTATTGAGTTGCGTAAAATTTTATTATTGAGTGTTTTATTGGTTGTTGTTATTTTATATCCTTTGACTACTTTTGCAATGGTTGCTACTTCTTCAGACGCTAAGGAACTTCCAGTTTCCACGTTTAGTAATGCATTGCCATCCCAGGATTATATGGAATCGGATGATTTTGATACGTTAGATTTTGTGCCTTTTTCTGATGCTGGTATGCCTAGTGTATCTAATACTGTATCTTATACTGGTTTGCGCCTTGTTACTGAATATTATGATATGCATGGTGTTTTACGGGAGGCTTTTGTTCCGTTTAATTCTGAATTTTATGCGTCTATTGGATTGCCTAATGATTGTGTGTCTGTATTAGGTTTTCGTGTTCGTTTATTAAAGGCTTCATTGCCTGCATCTGGTACTTATAAAATGTCTGTTCGTTTTGGCTCTAATACTGGTCTTGAATATTATGATTGTTATGTTAATTCTACAAAGGGGAATTCTAACGCTGCCCCGCAATATAATGATGCATATATTAATTTTGTTCAGCAGTCTGGTGATTGGTATACTGATTTAAATATTGATGTTGGTTCTGTTAATTTTATTGATGTTGGTGTGCATGTTAAGGATACGGCTACAACTGTGTATCCTTATGGTGGTTATGTTAGTGTATCTTTTATTAAAACTACTGTTTCACCAGATTATACAACAGCTGGGGGGTCACAGACATCACAGGATGTGCAAAGTAACATTGCTGATAATACAGCCCAGCAGGTGGAACAGGGGGACACAATTATTGAGCTTATCAAGAATACGATACAAACTATTTCTAGTCAGCTTACGGCTTTTTGGAATCAGCTTGCGGGTGAGTTTACAAATCTCTATAACAAAATGAACCAGCAACATTTGGAAAGCATGGATAAGGTGGACGAACAAATAGACAATGATAATACTAATACGGATAAAGTTACTACAGCCATTGAGTCCCATGGAAATTTTATCATTGAGGGTTTGAAGAAACTTTTCATTCCCTCGGATGAATATTTTAAGGCTTATTTTGATGACCTCTATAGTTGGTTCAGTGAAAGGTTTGGGTTTCTCTCCTTCCCTATTGATTTACTATTAGAGGTCATTGATATTTTTGTTAATTCATCCCAGACAGACTGTGTGTTGGTACTCCCCTCTTTCACTATCATGGAAAATCTGCTCTGGCCTGAGATGTCTTTTAACCTGACTGTATTTTTAAATACAAATTTTTCTTTTGTCGTTGTTGCGATTAAGACTGTAACAAGTATCTATTTGGTAATGGCATTTGTGCAGTTATGTGAGGAAAAATGGAATGAGGTGATGATGAATTGATTTTGGAAAGTGTGTTTAACCTCTTTTCTTCTGCCTTGAAACTGATATTTGGATGGATTAATCTTCCAGAGTTGCCGGCAGAGATACAAACGGTAGTGGATTCACTCTTTCAATACATGCGTGCTGGTCTTGGATTTGTATTCTTGTTCTTTAACATGGATTTGGTTAAAATTATGTTGCCGTTCGTGATTGTGGTGGCGAATTTTGAGAAGGTTTATAAGATTGTTATGTATGTGTTGCGTAAGATTCCTTTCCTGGGTATTGAGTGAATGGTTGGCATGGCTGCCGGAACCGCACCAGCGGTGCGGTCCGGTAGCCATTACTTGACAGTATAAACACTTAACACTCATTTTTATAAAAACAGGGGGAAATATGGAACCGTATAATGTCAAGATAATCACTTATCCTGACCTTACAAAACAGTATCGTATTTATCATAATACGATTGGTACGGATGATTTAAGTATTCCTGTACGGCCTCATAAGAAGGGGGAACGGAATCCATTTGACGGTAAGGTTTGTAAGGAAATATTGGTTGATATAAAGGACTATAAAAACCATGTGGATGAGGTGAGTATAAAACGAACAAAGAAAAAGGTCTATGATTATGCTAAATCAAATGAATGGGAATGGTTTGTCACTTTTACTTTCAGTCCTGATAAAGTGAATCGTTATGATTATGATGAATGTACAAAGTATCTTAGTAAATGGTTTAATAATCTAAAACGTTCCTCTCCTGCTCTCTCCTATCTGGTTGTTCCTGAACAACATAAGGATGGCGCATATCATTTTCATGGATTATTTAGTGGGATGAATGAACATCAGATAGTATGGACTGGTAAGTATGTTATAAAGCGTGTCCGTGGGCTTAGAAGTAAGTTTGTTCGTACGAAAGAAAAGATATATAAGATAGGCAGTTATAAGTTGGGTTGGATGACGGCTACAAGGGTTCGTGAGATGGAAAAGGTCACGTCCTACATAACAAAGTACATCACGAAAGATATGTTGAACGGTCTGCATGGTAGAAAACGTTATTGGTGTTCCAGGAATTTGGTTTTGCCTTTGGAAGAGGTTTTTATCCTGGATGCCACAGACCGGTTCATTCTGTCCCAGGAACTGGATGACAGTTCAAGGTTCAAGAAGGTTTCGCAAGTGTGTTATGGGGACATGACCCAATCAGTTAATATATATGAGGTTTGATATCAGTGTAGCTTATAAATTGATGAATGTCAAGGTGTTTAAGGAATGTAACACATGTATCTTCCGGAGCCGGGCTGGCCGGGGAATTTCCTGCAGCAAAAATGTGTTACAATGAAATGAAAGGTGATGTGATTATGAAAAGTGCTAAGAATAATATACGTTCATTTAGGTATTCAGACAGAGTGGCGGAGATTCTGGAAGCAATGGAAGGTGATAGTTTGAACGCAAAGTTTGAGAATCTGGTACTCTTTTGTTATGACAGACTGCCAGAGGTAAAGTCTAAGTATGAATCCTATAAAAAGATGGCTGATAGGGAATGGAATGAGTTTATGGAACTGTCTGATTTGCGTGATTCTATCAAGAGAGATTTAAACAACATTGATTCCCGTCTCCGGTCATTGGATGACCTTATGTCATATGTAGAGAGAAAGTGTAACATAATTGTTGATAAAAGAAAAGAGGGGAATCAATGATAAATAAAATATGGTTATGGCTTAACTCTCCCTGTCAACGGCAATATACGCATATTGAATTAGCCTTGCTTTGTATACAGGTGTTGGCTTTTACGAATGCTATCATTTTTTCTTTATTATGATTCCGATAATAGTTGCGATAATAAAGATGGCAATCCAAAAGTTTGGTGATTCAATATTCATGGTATTCTCCTTCCAGCGGAGCAGCGCGTACTGCTCCGTTTTTTCATGAGTTTCTTTAACCAGTCTTTGAGATAGATGACTTTTCCAGTTTACTCTTCTGCTCTGTCCGGTTCTGCTGGGCTTCATAGTCATTTATATATTTTGTAATTATGATTGATGCCATTTGACTTTCAGTTCTCATCTCTTTGTCACATAATGTTTTGAATTTCTCATATATATCTTCATTTAGTATTGTTTGCACACGTGGCTTTTTTGTTGGCATAATTTCCCTCCATGGTGTTGACAGTTACTCACTTTTATGTTATTGTAAAAGCAAGTAGTGAGTAACCGATACTGACGGTACTCACCAAATGTCAAAGTGGTTGTTGTAGGTGCATTGGTAACCTTCCGAAAATCTGAGTCATTCCGAATAGGTGTAGGGGTACAACTATTTTACCATGATTTCAGATTTTTGTACATACTGGCTGAGGAAACAGCTATCCGTGTAAGTCGGTATATCTGTTCGGTGTTTAAGAAGTCTCCGGCCGTGCCATATCAGCGGTAAAGTGGTATGGATGTTCTGGACACAATTCCAGAGGGGAGATATTTTCCTGTATCTCCTGTTAGATATTTGAATACTGGTTGAATGGTTAAGGAGGTATGTTATGAAAGTACAGGGTGAATTTAAATTTTTAGGTGTTGAAAAAAGGCAGGGCTTCAAGGACCCGTCCCAGACATTTTATGTCGCTGGCTTTGCTCAGGGATTGGATTCTCTTCGCTGCTATGTGGATGCGGAGGCATATGGCAGGTATTCCGGTATTGAACCTTATTCCGATGTAATGGCGGAATTAGAATATAACCCGGTATCGGGTAAGGTTGCACTTGTGGGCATTAACTAGAAAGGAGGATTTAAGGTGAAGTTGTATCAGTCTTTGAAAAAGTATGGCACTCTCCCGGTCGCTACTGGTCTTATGGCAGTTTCATCTTTTCCGGCTTTGGCATCCGAAGCTGGGGCCACTGTCACATCCACGGACTGGGCGCCTATCATTTCAGCTATGACGGGTCAGATATCCGTGTCGACGGTAGTGGGTGTGATTGCTACAGCCATCGGTGCCGGCATCGGCCTGGTGTTCATGTGGTGGGGCGGTCGCAAGGCAGTCCGTACACTCATGTCAGCATTCCGTAAAGGTAAGGTGTCCATGTAGCTCAGGGTTGGGGGTGGCGGTTGCCACTCCCTTTTTTTATTTGGAGGTTGTCATGTCTTTTAAATGGTATATGGGTTCCCTGGACATTGGGAATGTGTTTAAGGTCTGGAAGTATAACAAGGAATTCCGTAAACAGCATCCTGAGTATTTTGACCCGGATGGGATTATCGTTTTTTGTGGGATGCAGGGAGCCGGTAAAACAATCAGTGCTGTCCAGTATGTACAGAAACTTTGTGAACTGTATCCCCAGGTAAAGGTGTGCAGCAATATGGATTTGCGCCTCCCGGATGGCATTGAAGTATATCCCTGGGACGGTGTTCATTGCTTCACAGATATTAATAATGGTTATGCTGGTGTGATTTATCTGATTGATGAGATACATCTGGAATTCAATTCCCTGGAATCGAAAAAGATGGACAGCAATATTTTTACGGTCGTCTCCCAGCAGCGTAAACAGCGGAAACATATTGTCGGCACATCCCAGGTATTCAGCCGAATTGCGAAACCTTTCCGGGAGCAGTTTCGCTATGCGGTCGCCTGTCGCACGGTGCTGCGGTGCATTCAAGTCAATGCGTTGATTGACGCGAAAAATGCCCGGGAGGTTGACGGCGAGGTCGTTGCCAACAGTATCAAGCGGTTTTTCTGGTTCCACTCTCCTGCGCTTTATGATAGTTATGATACATATGCGGTGATGAATCGGTATCGCCAGGATTGGGGGTGATTGGATGCAGGTTGCAATTGGATTATTTGCGGATGTGATTCGGGAAGCAATGCCCTATGCAATTGTGTTTGCTCTTGGCCAGCGGGTTGTTTCATTGTTCCTTGGGATGGCCTTTAGAGGGGATGTACGCTTATGATGTGGAGGAGGATGTATTGTGTATTACTTTGTTTGGTTCTGTGTGCTTTATACTGTTTTCGGTCTTTTGCGGATGAGTATACGCTCACTGAGGAGGATTTTATGGCTCCTGAGGGATATCCTCAGGCTGAGACGAATGATGTAAATGGGTGGCTTTCCAGTGTTCCTGATGAGGATATGGACTTTGACCAGTATCAGCAGATAATGGAAATCTTGTATCCTGAGCTGGCGGAGGAGGATGAGGAAGATGAGGATGATATGGCTGATATTGAGGACGATGATGACATGGAAGATATTCCTGTTGCTTCTGGTTCTAATGCTCGCGTTGCTAGTGCTTCTAATGCTGGGCGCACAAAAAAGGCCCAGACGGTAGCGAATATTCTGACTGTGAATTCTCCTGTGGTTTATAGCTCGTATACGCCTTATGATTCGTCTATTTCCACCACAGTGATAACTTATATGTCGGATGTGCTTCCGAAGCTGGGGAACGTCCATTATGTGCTGTTCCGCCACGGACAGTATGCGTACCGTTTGGTTTATGCAAAGGATATGATTTGTAATGGTACTACGTTCACGGCGGAGGATGCGCAATATATTGCCTATGATTCCCGGTATTATACTTGGTCAGCCGGCACGGAAGGTTCTTTTCGGCTCCAGGCGAATAATTACATCGTATACAGTGACCTTGCGGAATATCCGATGCTCCAGAGTGAGGGAACATATTACTGGCTGATTATCTTCATTGCCGGGGTAGCATTCCTTTTTGTGATATACCGCTCTCTGTTCAGTCCTGGCCGTGTACGGATATGATGGGACATCTTCATTTCCTTGTCCGCTGACAGTGCCAGGGGATTTATGGGTACGAATCGTAATCGTTTTGTATATCTTCGTTTTGGATTTATGTAACACATTTTCGCCTGCAGGTGATTCCAGGCCAGGCCGGAGCCAGCTGTGTCGTGTGTTACAGATAATGATCTCTCGGAATCTTGAGTGATCATGCCAGCAAAACTCTGGCATTGAACT
>NZ_JAJCHK010000059.1:0-13322 GCF_020554465.1 Enterocloster sp. 210928-DFI.2.20 | reverse complement strand
TACAGAATGTGGTGGTAGGGCATTATGAAGAAACCAACCGGGTGGCGCGGTGCGTCTATGGTGACGATGCTTTTGCAGTGGATTGTACGCAATATCCCTGTGAGATAGGGGGGAAGTATATCGACGGAATTTTTTATAAATCGGATGGAGTGACACCAGTTGAATATATCCCCACTCAGGAACAGCAGGTGGAACAGCTTCGCCAGGAGAATGCGGAGCTGACTATTGCATTGGCAGACGTGATAGGAGGTGCGATGTTATGATAAGCGGAATCAAAAAAAATATCATTATACGGGCGCTGGAGATCCGGAAGAATCAGGGCGAGGAGCCGGCAGACATCCTGGATGGGTATACAAATCTAACTGAAACGGAAAAGGCGGATATACTGGCAATGGTCATGCCAGGAAAGGAGCAGCCATGGGAAAGATATTAATACCTGGAGGGGGCGGAGGCGCAGATCTGGATGTAATTACAGCTACAGCGCCAGACGTAAGAAAGAATAAAGTAATCGTTGATAAGGACGGGGAGCCATTAGCCGGAGTCATGAATGAACAGGCGGGAGGAACATTTATGCCTGGAACATCGGACCGGGTTTTAGTTCCGGCGAACACGTTTGTAACATCGGCCATCATCATGAAGGGGGATCCAAACCTTGTCGCAGGTAACATAAAAAAGGATGTGCCGATATTTGGAGTTATCGGAAGTAAAATCATGCTACCCATGGCGGCTTAATAACCTATACCCTTATATCTCTTATAATTGGAGTTATCGGAAGTCAAGACGGGTATGTCGTGTCAGCAAATCACCTGTATAAATACGGGAGCAATGTTGCTGGATTCTATCGAAATACCGGTACAATCACGTTTGAATCCAATGCAATATACGTATCTTCGGGCGGCGCTAGAATGGATTCAACAAAGGTTTATAATTTCACCGGATATAAATACTTAAAAGTCCACATGAATGTGACGGCGGGAGGAACAGGACAGCACATGCTAAGCATACACAGACATTCAAACAGCACATTCATGAAATCACAAGATGGAATGGGAAGTGGAAACCAAATCGTAACCATTAATATATCTGATATATATTACAGTGATGCTATAGATGTTGTTTACACCGGTATATGGGGGCAGGTATATCAAATATGGTTGGAATAATTGCTGGTCATATTTTTAGGATATTCTTACTTGCCAAACCCATGCAGCCCAATCTTCCATAGCCCATGAGCCACTGTTTAATGTTTGACAGGTTAGACTTATTCCAGGTGCATATGATTGCGGATTTAATTTTATCGTTTGTGTATATGTTCCTCCAGCAGATATGCCTATTGTACTTTCTCCTTGATAATCATTGTTGTCTCTATATACCCTGGCGGTCATCCTAAGACTCCCTCTATTGATTGCGGAGACAATGTAATAAGTAATCGCCAGTGTTGTATAACCAGTAAAGTTATAAACTTTTGAGGTTTTAAAGACCATTGGTAAATACGTACTTTGATGGAGAATACCCCCAGATTCAAACGATGCATACTGAACCTGGGTGAAACCTGCCGGATTATTACCACGTAAATACAGGTCTGATGGGTCCGTAACATATCCACTATGACTTCCCATAACTCCAACTATAAGGAGATGAAAAACATGGTTACATAAAGGGTATTTCTTTTAGTATACAATATTAAAAACAAAAAAGAAAGGTAGGTATTGAAATGTGAATGAAGAGTTATTAAAAGAAAAATTAGAAACGCACGAAAAACGTATTAATAATCATGCGGACCGCCTGGACAAATTGGAAATTCATGAGGCGGCGAGAGATGTTAAGATTGACAACCTATGTGACAAACTGGAGAAGCAGACGAGAAGCATATACGGACTGATTGGCATAGTGGCAACAGCCCTGGTAGGCTTCTTTTTTTATGCGGTCCAGCAGGGGATTTTTCATTAAGAAAGTGAGGTATAACATGTTTAAGAATTGTGTATTTAAAGCAGATGTAAATACGACACAGTGGGTTAAAGCGGCGGTAAGGAGGGCCGTAAAGACCATGGCCCAGACATTTGTGGCAACCATTGGAACGGCGGCTGCAATGGGGGAAGTCAATTGGCCCTTGGTGGCATCCGCAACCGTATTGGCCGGAATTCTGTCACTGGGAACATCCGTGGCCGGCCTGCCAGAGGTTGAGACAAAAACAAGAGCATAAAAGGAGGTGGTCCGCTATCTCCCAGCCGCCAGGGTAAAGGCGGCAGTAACTAAAAACAAAATCTCAAAAAGAAAAGAGGAAAAGATATGGCAAACATGTTAGGACATGCAGACAAAAGAACAGAGCAGCAGAGGCACGATGATGCTATTACCGGGAGAGACGACCTGACGCCAACGGCGCTTAACAACGAGGGGAATATGGTAGGGACAGGCCCGAATACAAAAAAGGAAGATACAAGGGCAGTGGGGACTACACCGGCTCCTAAAAATCCTGATAAAAAGAAAGGCCCAGGAAAGTATAAGCCCGGTAATCCGGGACCAGGAGTGAAGTAAAAGAGATACATAGATGGCCCAGGCGATGCCCTGGGTCTTTTTTTATGAAGGAGATCTACATGAAGAAAACCGCAGAGGGATTAATAAATCATTGTAAAAGCAAAATAGGAACACCATATGTTTATGGCGCCAAGGGCGAGGTCCTTACCCAGGCCATTCTGGACCGCCTTGCCAGAGAGAACCCAGGCACATACACATCCGCCTACAAGGCCAAAGCTGCCAAGTACATAGGCCAGCGCTGCACGGATTGCAGCGGCCTTATCAGCTGGTACACGGGCGTCCTGCGCGGCAGCTACAACTACCATGACACGGCCGTGGAGCGGATAGGCGTTGACCATCTGGACGAGTCCATGGTCGGTTGGGCGCTATGGAAGCCGGGCCACATCGGGGTGTACATAGGTGATGGTTGGTGTATTGAGGCCAAGGGCATCAATTACGGGACTATCAAGTCCAGAGTGACCGCTACACCCTGGCAGAAGGTCCTCAAGCTCTGCGACATCGACTATACCCCGGTACCAGTGACATACACCCAGGGCTTCCAGCCGGCCGCAGACGGCCAGCGTTGGTGGTATCAGTTTACAGACGGCAGCTATGCGGCCAATGGCTGGTACTGGCTCAGGGAGGCCACGGACGGCACCTGTGGCTGGTACCTGTTTGACAGCGAGGGCTACATGCTGACCGGCTACCAGGTGGACCCCGCCGGCGAGGCCTTCGTACTCTGTCCAGTCAAGGGCAGCGACGAGGGCAAATGCATGATTACGGATGCAAGGGGCGCGCTCCGGATTGCGGAGGAGTACGACATGGTAAATCGACGGTACGTGTTTACGTGGTAGGCCATAAAATGACATTATTTACCAGTGCAGCTCTCTTTGTAAAAGGCATACAATGGTCTTGAAAGGAGGCGCATAAATATGGATGGAAAGCGAAACGATGAACCGCCAGAACCGGCGGAAGAGTACTCTGACGAGGAACTGTTGAAGGAGTTTGAAGCAGTTAAACGCATGACCGTCCCCTTACCCATCCCGGGTCCAAAGCCGGATGAGTTTGAGAACATCTGGAAGCGGATACAGGAAGGGAAGGAGAAAGAGAAGTAAGAGGAAGGCGGGTACCGGATGTGACCGGGCCCGCCTATTTGGTAGGCAGTGACTACAATTTGCCTACCCTGTACAAGTTTTGGTAAATGATAGTATAGGTTTATGTGTGCCAATATGTGAAAGTATTTCTCTTTATTCCATTTAAATAAAGGTTGTTTTATGGTACTATGTGCAAAAATATGTTAGTATATTTTTATGTGTTAACAAACGGTGCATACAGAAGTTTGTGTCGAATTATGTCGGAAAAAATAAAAGGACTAAAAAGCAACGTTCATGATCTCAATAAATTACTTAAAAATAGATATATACAATATATACAACTTATGGAGGGAAATCATAATGAATACATTGACATCACAACAGGAAGAGTATAATAAACTGGTTGCCAGTAAGGATTTCAAAAATAAAAATCATATTTATTCTACTTATAATGACAGTATAAAAAACTATAAAAGATATAGGGTAGCTTTGGATTCTGGAAGATATAATGATGCTTGCGACGAATTGACTAATGCCGCCCATAAACTTGCTGCAACTGTTGAGTGGTCGGCTAAATATTTGATATGGGTTTACTATAATAAACAAATAGCACTTTATGATGGCGATTCCAGGGTTCCTTCTTGGAAGCAGTATATTCAATTTAAAAAAACAAAAGACGGCAGGATAGCTGACATGACCACTCATGATCTTTTAGAGAAAGTCCGTGAGGCATATCCGAATCAGATTTCTAAAAGCCAGATTAATGTTATGGATAACGCAAAAATAAGATCCTCCTTAATAAACGGATATAAGCACAGTGGGAAAATACCGGATGCATCGGCCTTTCTGGAGACAAATCAAGAGCTGTATTATTTCTTGAAAAAATTACTGATAAAGGATGAAGAGGCAGCTCTTCTTAGTATTACGGATGATTATCCGAATTCATGGGAGGAGTTGTTAGTATCCTGCAGTTATTTTAAACCGGGAAAGAGTAAGCATTATGTTTTGCTTACAGACAGTATTGATGATATTGGGATTGTGAAAAATCTTTTTAAAATAGACTGGGATATGGTTTTGGATTTGAGTTGGGATGATACGGACAATCAAAAACAAAATTTATCTGACCAGTATTTGGAATTGGAAAATAGAAAAAACGTTATTCTCAAGTATTTATGTGATTTTAAGAGAGGGGAAATTTTACCTGCTACATCGCAGACATATTGGATTAAACTCCATGACAGACAAGGTTTGGTGAGTAAGAAAGAGATGCCGTCCAACGATACGAGTGTGTCTAAACGTATTTATGCCAAACTCCCCGAATTGTTGAAATCTTTTTCCAGTGAATATACAATGCCTGTGGAGCTGATTGTTCTTAAATGTTCGGATTATGTGAGCGCCACAGAACGTTTAGTGATGGGGTGGAATGACCATTATGAAAATCAGGAGGAACTGACAGTCCATGTTATGGATTGCGATAACAACTTCTTGTCTAATTTCATAAAAGCCGGACATTTGTTTACGCATTCTGAAAGGATTAAATTTTATGATTTGAACCTACAGCAGTTGGCACTTGCTATAGAGAATAACATAGGAGAATATAATGAAATTACTTCAGATGTAGTGATGATTCCTCACAATGATATGGGAAAGGGAACGATAGACTACAATGAATACCTAGCGATGAAGAGTGTATTTAACTTGGTCTATCTGGGAATCGAAAAAGAGAATGAGGCAAACAGTATGGAGCACCGCGGGGGCGAATTTTTGAGAGGAGCTATTCAGGCTGATTGGGATTTTGTCGGAAATGATAGGTACTGTATCCCGCAGGACAGTGAACAAAGCATCCGCGAAGAAATTATTAAACGGCTTAAAAATAAAGAAAAATCGATTTTTTCCATAGACTATGAAGCTGGTTTGGGCGGAACAACATTTATGAGGAAAATGGCATATCTACTCCATGATGCATATCCAACCATTATTATAACGCGTTATATTGAAACAACGTTAGTCTCCTTTTTACTTGAACTGTATAAAAATAGCTATAAAGAAATTGTATTATTTGTGGACAGCAATGATTTAAGCTTTAACGAGGTGTCAAAACTTCAAGGAGAGTTGGTTCAAAACGTTGATTTTTCATTTGAAATTGTATACATAGTCAGAAGGCAGTCCGGTATGAATGCAAGGCGACATTTATCCAGACTAAATTATAATCAATGTTGGAATATGCAGCAAAATTTAAATAGATATATTGAGAAGAACAGCTGTGAACGGCATTTGGCAGCCTGCGTAGAAAAAGCCAAGACCAGTCCGATGGAAGAGGAACATGTTCCTTTTATATTGTCCATGTATGCATTTGACGAAAATTTTAATGGCATTGAGGACTTTGTCCATCACAGTTTGAATTCGCTTTCAGAAGAGCAGTATGCTATCATATTTGTACTCGCGTTGGCGGATTATGCAAACTATAAGGTTGACATACAGTATTTTAATTCACGTTACGGAACAATGTCTACTCTGTATATGAAGCGGGATGACTTTGTCTTGGCGCCGTTAATCAAGTGTGTGAGAGATAATACTCAAAAGAAGGAAAGGTTTCAGATTAGATACTCTCTGTTCACAAGTTATATCCTAAAGTATTTATCACCAAATGATACAATCAATTTTACCGCATTACTGGATAGAATTATTGATTTGGTTGAGAACAGCCGCAGGGATGAATACGGGGAGGATAATGATGAAATTGTAAAGCTGTTTAATAAGCTGTTTGTAGAGAGAGAGGACAAACAGGATGAGGATATTGATGCTAAGGGCATATATTCACCGCTGATTTCTAAATTGATTTCAGAAAATCAGCATAGTAATACCAATGCATATGATGGTAGCAAAGAAGCTGTGGTTAAAATATTTAAAAGTTTGGTCAATACTTATCCAAACCAGCCTCATTTTGCCGGACATCTGGCGCGATATTATTTTTACAATACTAAAAATTATCAAATGGGATTTAGCACGATTAAAGAAGCTATTGATGTGGCGACCGGAATTGACGGATATGCCATGGGATCGCTTTATCACATCGAAGCTATGGGATATGCGTCCAGGATTAAGAATGAATATTTACTAAAGATAAGAGAGGCAATAAATCACTACAACAGGGGAGGCAGGGACAGCGCGGATATCAGAACAATAGAAGAATATTTGGAACTGGCGCGTGTAGATATACCTATGGCTGTTCAATATTTTGATAAAGCCAGAAGGGAAGAAAACAGCAGATTTATCTCCAATATAGCTGAGAGCAAATTATATTTGTCCGTGCAATCCGTATTTAATCAATTGAAAGAATTTTGTACCGATTACTCATTGGATGAGCTGATTTCTGATATGGACCAAATTGATTTATACGATCGAATTGATAATCTTATTGAAGACTGCAGAAGCCTGTTGGTGGGGGGAAAGGGAACTATTAATAATTATAATTCGACTCTGTTAAAACAGATTCAGGAAAGTAAGATACTTACAAAAGCAAATGGGGATGAGATGCGTGCCGCCTGTAGACAGCTGATTGCAGAAGGTTCTCCAAAGATGGTGAGAATAGCAAGAAGAAAACTGGCAAGAATCGGATTTCATGATGTGGATGAGCATCCGGAAGAAACAGGAAATCAAGAGATACTGAAAGAAATTGTTACCATGATGGAGAACAATTTTGAGGATGACTCCTCTACCAATGCTAACTTTAGAATTTGGTTCAAAGCGCTCAGAGGAATCAATGTTGACGATTCGGATATAATCAATGAGCTTGACGATACCTTGTTGAAACTTGAAAAGTGGACAAGTGAACCCAATGCTTCTGCGGATGCGTTTTATTACAAATACATTGTAAAGTTCATTCTTGCCTTTGAGGAAGGGACACTTGAAGGAAATGCAGAAGTACGGGAAGAACTCTCACAAATGTTGCAGGATTTAATAAGGGCATCGGAAAAAATGCCCAAACGTACAATTCCTTTTGAATGGTTTTCAAGTTATCATAAGGGCTTAAGAAGATTGATTACAAGTGCGGATATAAATGATATGGGAAAAAATGACGCAATACAAACATTGTATACTTTTAGAGGAGAACTGCCTGGAAAAGATAGCTTTCAGGCACGTCAAGCGTATATTTCCTTTAAGCAGATTCCGGTATATTTCAATCCACAAAGTATAAGTGACAGGATTACTGCCACCAGTGAGAACCAGTATGTAGATTTTGGACTCGGATTTTCTTATAGTGGACTTCGGTCGTATCATGATTCTATTCGAATTCATAAAGGAAAATCTGGGGAAAAGGACATACAGATACTCGCTCCAGGAATGGAAGTTACGGCTGAAGTAACTGGATTTAAAGATTATTATGTTGTTACATCGATTCGTGAAAGCGGAGGAAAGCATTGCCATTTGAAATATGACCAATTTGAACCCTTTGGCTTTGATAAAGAAAATAAACCGCCAAAACGGAAGATGTTTAAAATTGTGCTTATAAAAACCACTACTTTAAACAGTGGTGAGGAAGTATGGCATGCAGATTTGATTGTGCCGACAAGCACATATAATAAAAAGCAGGATGGAGGATATCGCCCTTTTGCAAATATTGGAGATTTATTTGAGTGATATAATATGATAGACAAGGGGTGTAGAAAAAGGAAACTGTTATAAAGAAGATTGCTGTATGTTAAGTGGGAACAATACATATTCCCCCAAGGCCCAACTATGCTTTTCGGTAATCTTTTTCGTACACTCAACACATACGGAAAGTATTGTCCTGTTGCAAAAGAGTGTTAAATGATGATTAGGTGAGATTGGATAGTTGCCGTGTGGTGAGGCGTGAAGGCTTTTGGCTTTCGCGCCTTTTCCTTATTGATGAAACGAGGTGATGTGTTTTGAAAAATATATATTATATGCCTGTGAAAAAAGAGAATATGGAACCGCTGCGTGTGGCGGCATATTGCCGCGTCAGCACTAAGAAAGAGACGCAGTTAGCCAGTTTGGCTCATCAAATTGTGGCATATACAGAACAGATATCAGATCATCCGGGTTGGGTATTTTCAGGAGTATTCTGGGATTGCGGAAGAAGTGGATTAAGGAAAAAAGGCCGTAACGGACTGAAACATATGTTAGAAAGCGCTGCAGAGGGGAAATTCGATTACATAATCACTAAATCAGCAAAACGAGTATCCAGGAATACGGTAGAGCTATTGCAGATTATGAGATATTTGAAAGAAAGGGGTATACAAATGTATTTTGAAATTGAAAATGTGAATTCGTTTGATCCGGATGCAGAAGCGGCAATAACCTTGTCAGGAGCAATGGGGCAAGAAGAAAGCAGAAACTTGAGTGAGAATATTCAGTGGGGGATTAAAAAAAAATTTGAGGAAGGGCTATTTAGCAGCTACAAACATTTTATGGGGTATCGGTGTGTGGAAGGGGAATTGGTAATCGTTCTGGAGCAGGCCGAAATAGTGCGGTTGATTTTTGAGTTATATTTAAAGGGTTACACGTTTTCGCAGATAAAAACACACTTGGAGGAAAGTGGTGTAAAAACGGTAACAGGCAAAACGGTATGGAGTGCAAATGTAATCCAGCAGATGCTAAAGAATGAGAAATATAAGGGAGACATGATGCTTCAGAAAACATTTACGGAGGATTATCTGAATGGTATACGAAAGAAAAATATTGGACAGCGTACCAGATATTATGTGAAAGGAAGTCATCCGGCTATTATTTCTCCGGAGATATTTGATAAGGTGCAGGAGGAAATGCTTAATAGAGCCAGGCTGATTAGAACAGCTAACGGCAATCAGATTAGCAGTGGTAACCGATATAGCAGCAAATACTTGCTTAGTAATTTATTGGTATGTGGGTATTGTGGCGGAGGATTCAGGCGTAGAACGGAGCGTGGGAAGATTGTGTGGAGATGTGGGACAAGGATGGAAAAAGGAAAGGCAGAGTGTGAAAATTCACCTACCTTGAACGATCAAGATGTAAGAGAGATGTTGGGAAAAGTTGTATGTAATGGGGAATATGATGAAAATGTCGTAAAGGATAGAGTGAAGAGAATAGATGTTTATGAGAAGCGGTTGATAATTTGTTATGCTGAAAAAGAGGGATATCAGATATGTGAGTTTGAATAATAGGTAAACGAGGATGTTATGTTGCAGAGGGGAAAATAAACGGAAATGAAGGAATCTTTCAGATGGTAATGGTGAGGGGAGTATGGTAAAATATAGTGAAATGGATATGGAAACTTAAGGAATAGTATAATCATCGAATTTTTTTCGGAGATCTTTTGGCGGGGGAAGAGAAAGTGGAAAAATCTAATATATTGATGTACACAACAGAGGATGGAGTTACCAAAGTTGAAGTTACGTTTGATAACGATACTGTTTGGTTATCGTTAGATCAGATAGCAGATCTATTTCAAAGAAATAAATCCACGATATCCAGACATATTAAAAATATTTTTTTAGAAGGCGAGTTAAGCCGAAATTCAGTTGTTGCAAATTTTGCAACAACTGGTTCCGACGGAAAAAGATATCATGTGGATTTTTATAATCTTGACGTTATTATCTCTGTTGGCTATCGCGTGAAATCTTTGCGAGGAACACAATTCAGAATTTGGGCTACAAATATCCTGAAAGAATATATGATTAAAGGATTTGCGCTGGATGATGAACGATTAAAGAATCTTGGTGGAGGAAATTATTTTGATGAGTTGCTGGCGCGTATCCGGGATATAAGGTCTTCAGAAAAAGTGTTTTGGAGAAAAGTGCTGGAAATCTATGCGACCAGTATTGACTACAATCCGAAGGCGGAGAGTTCCGTACAGTTTTTTAAACAGGTTCAAAACAAGATGCATTGGGCAGCACATAAGCATACAGCGGCAGAGGTGATTTACCAAAGGGCAGATGCAGATAAAGATAATATGGGACTGACTACATGGAGTGGCAAACGTATAAAACTCTCGGATGTAGAAGTGGCGAAAAATTATCTTGATGAAAAAGAGTTGGATGCACTCAATAAAATTGTAACGGCATATTTGGATATTGCAGAGGTACATGCTTTAAATCAGGAACCAATGTATATGAAAGACTGGCTGGAGACGATTGATGATTATCTCAGGATGACCAGACGTGATATATTAACAACAAAGGGGAAAGTAACACATCAGCAGGCCTTGGAGAAAGCGCATTTGGAGTATGAGAAATATAAAAGAAATCAGGAATATATATTGTCTCCTGTGGAATGTCATTTTTTAGAAAGTATAGGGGAATTAGATAAGTTGGACGAAAAAAACAATTAAGTAGGTAATAATGATGAGGAATTGTGGTTTGAAAAGGAAAGAGGTGAACTAAGGTATAAAATATAGTCTTTTGTTGATTCTATATATTTTATTCTTACAATAGGGAGGGGATTAATACGAAAGAAGAACACTCTTATAAACAGTTTAAAAAGGAATTTGTACGTCATTCTGCTATTTTACACGGAATAGAATTGCTGACAGTAAAGAGAGAAGACGCATGTTGCGTAAAACGTAATTATGTTCGTTCTATTTATGATTATTTTTCTTTATCTGAAGATGAAAGTAAAAATAGAACTGAGGCACTAAAAATAGAACCATTTTATATTACTAATTGGGAAAAATTACATGATACATATGTAGGAGTTAAAAGGCCAGAGGATTTAACTGTTTGTTATTTATGTGGTCCAGAACCGGATAATGATTTTAAAGAGTTTATGAACTTAGGTGTTCTTCCTCATAATATATGGGGATTTGAGGTAAATAGTCAAAATTATAATAAGGCTATCTCATTTTATAATCAGGGGACTTACCCACAACCCCGAATATTGAAACAGAACGTTGAAACTTTTTTTCAACAAACACCTAAAAAATTTGATATAATTTATATCGATGCATGTGGGAGTATACCATCTGTACAACATGCATTAAGAACTATTACAACAATTTGTCAATATCATCGTTTGAATTCGCCTGGTATAATTATATCAAATTTTGCGGAGCCAGATAATAGCAAGGAATCAATTGAAGAATATTATGACTTAATTACATTATATTTATTTTTTAAAACCTTTCCACTTTTAGAAAGTTCTTGTTTAGAGACCAGGGATAGATGTGATGAATATTTAAGTTTATATGATAATGTTATACAAAACTTTGCGTTTTATTATGGAGAATTTATATCAGCTGTTTTAAGAGATATTCCATCAATTTTGGTTCCATTGCAAAGATTTGCAAGAAATCCTTTTATAAACCAATTATTCGATATTTCTGAATTTGATAAGGTAGTTATTTCAGAGTTAACGGTTAACCACTCACTGGCAAAATTCTTTTTTGCTATGGATAATCTTAACAGGAAAGGTGCGCTAAATGATAAAGAAAAATGCTTTTTAAACGAGCTAGGAAGTTACAACGATCTTATAAAAGGACTAAAGATTATCACGCTTTTGAAGCAACATAATATAAAACTTAAAGATGATGTCAAGTTAATTGAAAATTTTTTTGAAAGTTCAGAAAAAATATATCAATTTTTGGATAAACCTCACAGTAATATTTTTTTTGATGTGATTATTAATCAACTTGCTTATCCGTTACATTATAATACGGAGCAAAATATAAGATACAAATATATGGCGAAATCTACGTCTATGTACATGGATATAACTATATATGACGAATGTAGATATATATATGAATGGCTTCCTGCTTTGCATCAAATTGTATCTGCATTTGAAAATTCATCATGGCAATATGTGTTTAGATTTGCGCTTGATGGGTTGGTCAAATCAAGAAAGAGATATAATAATGAATTTTTTTTTCAGGGATCTGTTGTTCCAAGTAGTGTTGATGAATTTAAAGATAAAGAAATAAGAGACAGAGTTAACATAAATTAGTTTAAACTGAAAGGATGTAAAATATGTCTAATATGCAGTTGGATTATACAGATATTACAGATATCTTCAAAGAAAAATTAAAAATAGAGAATATTGTTAAAAAAATTTCGTCTATTTTTTTGAATCCAAGATATGCAAATAAAATAGATTATAAGCCATACTTTCAAAGAAACTATGTTTGGGACGAAGAAAAGGCAACATATTTTATTGAAAGTATCCTATTGGGAACAGAGGTACCTCCATTGGTATTATTTCAGACAAGGGATAAAAATGAAGTTATCGATGGTAGACAACGTTATGAAACAATTGAAAGATTTTTAAATGATAAACTTGTATTGAAGGAGAAAGGATTACATAGTTTAAAGTTACTGTCTGGAAAAAAATATAGCCAGTTAGATGAATCTACAAGAGAACTTTTTGAAGAAACTAGAGTAAGGATACTGCAGTTTAATGTTGTAGATGAGCCAAAATTAGATGACGATAAAGAAGATAAGATAAAAAAAGAAATTTTTCGGAGATATAATTCTGGTATAACACCACTGCAAAAATATGATATGGATCGTGCAGCATATATTAATGATTCTTTATCCAAGGCTATCTACAATAAAATTTTTTTGGATGAAAAGCTATTTGATTTTTTGTGTGAAATAATTTTACCTAAGAGCAAAAGTAAATCAAATAAAAGAGATAAAGTTAATATATTAACCTCACTTATTAGAAAATAATCTCTCGGAATCTCTAAGCCAGTAAATATAAGGCTTTCAGATTCCTTTT